>JAFSFF010000438.1 GCA_017435375.1 Thermoguttaceae bacterium | reverse complement strand
TCAAGCGCGGGTCAGCGACGACTGCGGCGAAACTTGGTCGGAAGCGATGGTCGTGTACGGCGACGCGGTTTCCGGCGATTTGGGGTACCCGTCGACGGTGCAAATGGCGGACGGAACGCTCCGCACCGTTTGGTACGAGGTTGAAAAGGGAACGTCGAAAGCGTCGCTCCGTTGCGCGACTTGGAAGCTCGTCGACTGAACGACGCGTTAAATTCCGCAAAATCGTTAAACTTGAGTCGACGACGTTACTGAACGGCGTTAAAAGACGGTGAATTTAGCGATTTTGCGGACGTTGGAACGTCGAACGTTCGCTAAAACGAACCAATTTTGGCGACGACGCCGGTTTTGCGCCCGCGTCCGACGAAAGGGGCGGCGTTTTCGCGTTTTGTCGATAATAATTAATAATAAGGGGAAGACGGCGATGAAACGGAGCGGAAAAGCGGGACGGTTCGGACGTTCGGCGCTTCTCGCGGCGGCGTTTGGAGGCGTCTGCGGGAACTTTGGCGATTTTAACTTTGGGACGGTTTGCGCAAACGACGTTAAATCGGCAAAGACGGTAAAAACAGAAGAATCGGCGGTTTCGACGAACGACGGCGACTTGGCGGCGTTTCCGTTGGCGACTCCCGGCGAAAAGGCTGGAGAGCGACGGACGTTTACCGTCGACGGGGTCGAGTTCGCGTTTCGTTGGGCGCCGCCCGGTCGGTTTTGGCAAGGGAGCCCGGAGACCGAGGAGGATCGCGAATATTACGAATATCGGCGCGAGGTTGAATTGACTCGCGGTTTTTGGATTCTTGAAACGGAAACGACGCAGGAGATGTGGAACGTCGTTTTCGACGAGAATCCGAGCAAGTTTCGCGGCCCGAAACGCCCGGTCGACAGCGTCGGTATCGCCGAAATCGCCGAGTTTTGCGCCGCGTTGAGCGAGCGCGTCGGAGCGAGCGGGGCGTTAAAAACGGGTGAAAAATCGGAAAAAACGTTAAATTTGGAAGGCGCGGGCGAGAGCGGCGGGGTTTTCGCGCTCCCGACCGAAGCGCAGTGGGAGTACGCGGCGCGAGCCGGAACGACCGGGCCCTATCCGGCGGCGACGCTCGAAGAAATCGCTTGGTTCGGGGACGAAAACGACGGCGGAACGCGCGACGTCGCGACGAAAAAGCCGAACGCTTGGGGGCTTTACGACGTCTGCGGCAACCTTTGGGAATGGTGCGCCGACCGATACGGCGATTATCCGCGCGACGAAAACGGACGCGGACTCCCGGCGACCGACCCGACCGGCGCGACTCCGGAGGAATGCCCGGGCAACATTCGCGTCGACCGGGGCGGGTGTTGGGACAGCGAAGCGCGCGAGTGCCGGACGGCGTATCGCGGGTTTTACGACGCCGATCGCAAAGGCCCTTACGTCGGCTTCCGCTTTGTTTGCGTTCCTGAAAGCGGGAAGCGCGACCGTTAACGTCGACGAAAAACGATCGAACGTCGAGAAAGTCGGTTTTGACGAAACGGTCGATTTTGACGCTTGCATCGATAAAACGGTCGACGTCGGCGGCGCCGGTTGTCGCGATTAAATCGAATAACGCCGCGTCGAACGGGTCGCGAACCGCGTCGAAGGCGGGCGCAAGCCTTGACGAACGTCGCGTTCGAGGGTATATTGAATAAGTAAAGCGCTTTAAACGTCGCGTTCGACCGACTCGCGTCGCGAGAACGCGCGGCTCGGGTTCGCCCTTCGATAATTAATAAGCGGCAAACGAGGCGGTTTCGCCGACGTTCGACGGCGGCCTGCGCAAGCGTTCAAATCGGCTCGATTTTCCTTAAAATAATAGAAAGATTCAATGTTTCCCGCGACCGTTGCCTTTCCGTCGACGCGTTCGACGTCGGTCTCCGAACAAATCGACGTTCGTTTGGACGGACGCGGCGCTCGTTTGTATTTTCCGGGCGAAACGATTTCCGGAAGTTATTATCTGAACGAAGCGCGAGAGTCGACCGTCGACGCGGTTGAGATTTCCATCGTTTGGCAAACCGAAGGGAAGGGGAACGAAGATTGCGGCGTGCACGCGTTTTGGCGACTTTCGAGTCAGGAGGGCGACTGGATCGATCCGCTCCAACCGGGACGTTTTAGCGCGGTGTTGCCGCCGTCGCCCCTTTCTTACGAGGGCAATTTGATCAAAATTCGTTGGCGCGTTCGCGTTCGAGCGTTTTTAGCGAACGGCAAACAGTTGGTCGACGAGATCGGTTTTCGGCTCGGCAATCTTCCCGATATGCGAACGTTGAGCTTGGGGGGCGGCGCGTCGAACGACGGCGGCGAGCGCGAAGCCAAGGTCGCTTGGCGAAACGCCGAGTAAATGGAACGAATAGTTGAAAAATAATCGGTTTTGTTGTTTTAGTTGCAAATAAAGATAACGGTGAAATAATGAGCGCTCCCTTTGCGACCGACGCCCCCGACGCTTCGCGAACCGGCGAAAAATACGGCGAGCGAACGGACGACCGCGCGAAATTTCCCGAAAGCAATCCGTTTTCGACGCGTTTCACCGCGCCCGGCAAGATACCGTTTTTCTTCGAACGCTCGTTTTTGCGGCAGTTGAAGGCGAGCAAACCGGCGAAGTTCGAGGAGTTCTTTAGTCGCGCGCTCGGCGCCGGGGAAGACATTCGCGGTTCCGTTTGCCTTCAGTTTTTAGTCGATCGTTTCGAAACGAACGGACGTCGAGGCCAACTTGTCGGCCCGCACGGGAGCGGCAAGTCGACGCTAACTTGCGCGCTGAAAGAAGCGTTGACGAAGCGCGGTTACGAGATTTTTTCTTGGTCGCTCAACGACCGCAACCGCTTTTTACCCGACGTTTTTTGGCTTGAGTTGCAGCGTTTTCTGCAGT
>JAFSFF010000437.1 GCA_017435375.1 Thermoguttaceae bacterium | reverse complement strand
TCCCCCTCGTTTTCGCCGCTTTGCGCAAGTCCCGCGTTCTCCGCAACCTCCGCCTCTACGACCGGCGTCATCCCGCCGCACTTCGGGCAAGCGATAATTTGGCCGATCAACTCGGGATCGGTTACCGCGAAAACCGATTCGCAAGAAGGACAAGTGATTTGAAAAAGCGATTCGCCCATCGTTTATTCCGCCTATTTTATCCGATCGTTAAAATCGTTCGCAACGTCGAACGTCGAGCGCGTTTCGAAGCGAAAAAAAAGAAGAAATCGCTCGCAAAACGACCGGTTTTCCGGAAAAAAGCGCCCGCGCCGCTCGACAAAACGGCCGCGACGTTTATATTAATATTAATGACGTTATTATTATCGGCAAGACCGCCCGCAAAATGAACGCGTTCCGACGGCGGCGCCCCGATTTATTCCCTTTCGCCGCCGTCGTCTCTTCTCCCAAACGTCGACGGTTCGCGAACGCAACCTTGCCAACGCACTTTACCCAAGCCAAAAAAGCGAAAAATGAGTCAAAATCCGCTCAATCTCCCTTGGATCGACGCCCGTCAAAACGACGTTCAAGAAAAAATCGACGCGTTGCGTCAAAAACTGAGCGTTAAAGGAAATATCGTTAGCGAAGAAGGAAAACGTCGCACGATCGAGATTTTCGGCGCGCCGCTAACGCCCGCCGAAGTCGCCGAAACGATTTGCCGCGACGTCGCCGAAAAAGGGCTCCCGGCGCTCCTCGATTACTCGAAGCGAATCGACCGCGCCGACCTGACCGCCGACCAACTCCGCGTCCCGCAAGCGGAACTCGACGCCGCGCTCGACAAGGTCGAGCCGGAATTTTTGCGCTCCGTCGACCGCATCGCGGAAAACATCGCCGTTTTCCAACGTTCGATTTTGCGCCAAGACGTTCGAATCGAGCGGCCCGGCGGTTGGCTCGGCCAGCGTTACCGTCCGTTGCGCCGCGTCGGTTGTTGCGTCCCGGGCGGCGCGGCGGCTTATCCGTCGTCGGTCTTGATGACGGTCGTTCCAGCGCAGGTCGCGGGCGTCAAGGAGATCGCGGTAATGGCGCCGCCGACGCCGAACGGTTCTTACAACCCTTACCTTTTGGCGACTTGCGCTCGTCTCGGCGTTAAAGAAGTTTACCGAATGGGGGGCGCGCAAGGCGTCGCGGCGTTCGCGTTCGGGGTCGAAGGAATCCCGCGGGTCGACAAAATCGTCGGGCCGGGGAACCTCTTCGTCGCTCTCGCCAAGCGGACGGTTTACGGCGCCGTCGACATCGATTCGATCGCCGGGCCGAGCGAAGTCGTCGTTATCGTCGACGAGACGACCCGCGCCGATTACACCGCTTACGACATTCTTGCGCAAGCGGAACACGCGCCGGGCTCGAGCGTCCTAATCGGTTGGGACGAAAAAACGCTCCGCGACGCGGTCGCCGAGATCGACGCGACGCTCGCTCGGGTCGAACGGGGCGCGCTCGCTCGCCAAGCGCTCGAAAACTTCGGCGCCGTTATTTTGACCCGCGACGCGGACGAGGCTTGCCGCGTTACGAACGAAATCGCGCCGGAACACCTGCACATCGCGACGCGAAACGCCGAGGAACTCGCCGAAAAAATCCCCTGCGCGGGCGCGATTTTCCTCGGCAATTACACCCCGGTCGCGCTCGGCGACTACGCCGCCGGGCCGTCGCACGTTCTCCCGACGAGCGGTTCGGCGCGCTTCGCCAGCGGCTTGTCCTGCAACGACTTCATTCGCGGGAACAGCCTCCTTTGCTTCGACCAAGCCGGGCTCGAAAACCTCGCCGACGACGTTTATCGCGTCGCGACGGTCGAAGGCTTGACCGCTCACCGAGGCAGCGTCGAGATTCGCCGCCCGCAAAAATAACGGCGCAACCGGCAAAATCGGCAACGCCGACGTCGCGACGCCCGGCGAAAAGCGTTTCGGCCGCTCGCCAATCCGCCTATTTCCCATATTTTCCCCGTATTTCCTCGCCGTTTAACGCTCAAACGTCGCCGACGTTCGAGCTTCGGCGTTGTTTTGTCGCGACGACGGCGCCGAACGCTCCGTTAAGTTCGGTTCGCCCGTTTGTCGGCGCGATTTTTCCCCTTTATATTAATAAGGAATCTTCACGATGACGTTGTTCAACGCGTTTGCGAAAACCGTTTCGGCGTTCGCGCTCGGCGGCGTTCTCTTCGGCGCCTCCGCTTCCGTTCTCGCGCACGACCTTTACGTTCCGAAAAACGAAAACGAATCTTACGGTTATAACGATTCTCCGAAGCAATGGTGGAGCGAATATCGCGTTCACGACCCGAAACGCCCGCTTCCGAAACGCCTCAACCTCGATCCGCCGACCTACTTCGCGCCCGCTCCGGCCGACGCTAAAGTTCTCTTCGACGGAACGAACCTCGACGCTTGGCAACCGACGCAATGGAAACTCGTCGACGGCGCCGTCGAATGCGTTTCCGGTCGTCTCGCGACGAAAGAAAAGTTCGGCGCGTTCCAGCTTCACCTCGAATGGAAGTGCCCGGCGAACTTCGAAGGGAACTGGGGCGACCAAGGGAACAACGGCGTCATCCTCCAAGGCGCGTACGAAATTCAAGTTTTCGACTCGCACAAAGTGAACAACTACCCGGACGGTTCCTGCGGTTCGGTTTACGGTCAAACGCCGCCGCTCGTCAACGCTTGCGTTCCGGCCGGCAACTGGCAAACCTACGACATTTTCTTCACCCCGGCGAAATTCAACGAAGCCGGCGAATGCGTTGCGAATCCGCGCGTTACGATTCTGCAAAACGGCGTGTTGGTGCAAAACAACCAAGAAATTTACGGCACGACGTCGCACTTCAACCTGCCGGGCAAAAATCACCCGAAAGAAAAGGCCCCGATCGCGTTCAGCGGACACGGCTGCCCGGTGCAATTCCGCAACGTTTGGATTCGTCCGCTCGACTGATTCCGGTCGTTCGAACGTCGCCGCCTCCGCCGCAACCTCCGACTGTTTAACGTTTTATCGACGTTAACCGTCGAACGCGGCGAGCCGAAACGCGCCTCCAAGGCGGTCGCCGCCCAATAAAAAAGACGCCGATTTTCGCTCTTTCAAACCGAAAACCGGCGTCTTTTACGTTAGCGCGACTTCTTAAACGACGTTACTTCGCCGCGCCGCCGAGGAAACCGCGTCGCCGCGCCTTCTCGTAAGCGCCGATCAAATGAAAGACGCCGCAACTCGAAATTTGGTCGAAATCGGGCGTTTCGAGCGCTTCCCGAAGAACGCGCTCCGCCTCGGCGTTAAACGAGGTCGCGTTCGCCGAATCGACCGCTTGCGTTAGCGCCAATTCTCCGCAAGCTCGGGGCGCGTACCAAGTCTTCCGGTATTCGCCGACGAGCCCGCCCGCTTCCCGCCAACTCGGCGCGAGTTCCGTTAAATCGCGACTTTTCAACGTTTGCAGCGCGCCGTTTTGCCGTTTCGCCGCCAATTTCGCGACGAAGTCGGTCGTTTCGGCGAGCGTCTTTTTCAGTTCCGCGTCCGGTTCGAGCCGCCAAAGAACGTCGAGCGATTCTTGCATTTGCAGCAGCGCGTAAGTCGCGACCGCGTTCTGCAACTTGACGTTTTCCCGAATATGCGCCGACTGCGCGACCGTCTCCGGCGCCCAACGCCGCCAAAGGGTCCAATATTCGTCCGCTTTTCCGTCGTTCCCGGAGCGTTTCGCGACGTCCCAAGCGACCGCGTAAAGCGCCGTCAGTCGCGCCGCCTCGTGATCGTCGACGTTCGCCATTCGGCAAATCCCGCGTCGGCAACGGGTTCCGTCGGAGCAAAGAAAATCGAAATCGTTCTCCGGAACGACGTTTCGCGTCATTCGGTCGGCGATCGCGAAGAGAATTTT
>JAFSFF010000436.1 GCA_017435375.1 Thermoguttaceae bacterium | reverse complement strand
GCTCCGACCGGCTCCGGCGCTTCGGGAACGGCTCCCGCGACCGCTCCGACCGGCTCCGGCGCTTCGGGAACGGCTCCCGCGACCGCTCCGACCGGCTCCGGCGCTTCGGGAACGGCTCCCGCGACCGCTCCGGCGCAAAAGAGCGAGGCCGCTCGACGAATCGAAAAACTTTGCGGAGCGAAGAACGCGAGCGTCGTCGGCGAACCGCTGTCGTTGGAAAAACTCTTGTACGGCGTTTATTCGCCGAGCGAACGTTATCGACGTTTGGCGGCCTATTGGGATTTAGTCGGCAAGCGCGCTTATTTCAATCTTTGCGCCGAGTGCGCGAGTTTCGCAAACGAGTGCGCCGCGAAGGTTCAAAAGAAATACGAAGGCGCGACCGTTCCGCAAGAGACGACCGCGTTCCTCGCCGCGTCGCGTTTGGTCGCCGCGCAACGCCGCGAAGCCGCGCGAATCGATTTTGTCCGGAGCCAATACGCGTTCGACGCCGCCTTTTCGTCCCCCGTCGCGCGTCGCGCCGCTTGGGAGCGCCGACGTTACGAAGCGCAAAACGCCGCCGCGACCGGCGCCGGGAACGTCGCCGCGCAAAACGCCGGCAAGAACGTCGGAACGCCGACGTCGCCGGTTCTTTACGTCCCGACCGCGTTTCCGACGGTCGACGTTTACGCGACGCGGTTCGACGAGATCGCGCGTCGTCGCCGCGTTTCGAACGAAGCGGTTCGGTTGAACGCCGCGCTTCCGCTCCTTTACGAAGCGACGCAAAGTCGAGCCGAACAAGCGCGGGGAGAATGGAACAATCTGAACGCGGCGTTTCTCGCGACCGAAACGACCGAAACGACGCTCTTCTCGGCGCTCGACCGGTATCTTGGCGCGTCGCGCGAACTGTTGGCGGCGGCGACGCGATATAACCAAGCGATCGCCGCTTACGTCGCCGAAACGGTTCCCGGAACATTGCAAGGCGCCGCGTTGTTGAAAACCTTGAATCAGCGTTCGAGCGTCGTCGAGCGGGGCGCGAACCCCGGAGCCGCCGCGTCGACGGCCGCCGTCCGCAAGACGTTCGCCGACGAACCGACGGTCGCTTCCGCGTCTTACGTCGTTCCCGCCGCGGGCCCCGCCGCGCCCGCGGTCGCGCAAACGGCGTTTGTCGACCCCGCGCCGAAACCCGATTTAACGCCGACGCCCGGCGCGCGTCTCGAACCGGCCGACGCCGCGACGACGGCGACGCCCGCGGAACCGCTCCCGCCGACTTCGTCCGAACCGACTCCGCAACCGGAAACGCCGTCGCCCGAACCGACTTCGCAACCGGAAACGCCGTCGTCCGAATCGGCTCCGCAACCGGAAACGCCGTCGCCCGAACCGACTCCGCAACCGGAAACGCCGTCGTCCGAACCGACTCCGCAACCGGAAAACGCCGCCGAATCCGGCCCGTCGACGGTCGTCGTTACCGGATACGAACAACCCGACGCGCCGACGCCCGAAACGACCGAAGAAAACGCGCCGACCGACGCGACGACCGAAACGCCCTCCGCCTCCTTCTTCGTCGGACGAATCGTTCGCGGCCAAGCGCCGGAAACGCCGGAAAGCGCGCCCGCCGAGTCGACGCAAACCGCGCAAAAACCGCAAACTCCGCCGACCGGCGCGGCTTCGCAAAACGCTCAAAATCCTCAAAACGCCCAAGCTCCGCAAAGCGCCGCGAACGCCGGAGCGCGCCGCCGCGTCGAAGAAACGGTCGCCGTACTTTTCGCGACGCCGAAAGCGGAACCGAGTCCGAGCGTCGGCGCCGCCGGGCCCCTCGAAGTCGCGACGACGCTTCGCTCGGCGTTGGAACGCGTTCCGGTCGCCGAGCGCGCCGCGGCCGTTCGCGCTTATTGGCGCTTGCAGGAAGCGTCGGCGCGCGTCGCCGTCGAATCGGCGACGGCGCAAGCGATAACGCAAGCGTTTAAAGAACTTAACGCGAATTCGTCCGGTTCGGAAGCCGCGCGACTTTACCTCGCCGCCGCGCTCGGAGCGCAAGCTCGCGTCGCCGAAGCGCGCATCGTTAAACGCGACGCTCAAATCGCGCTGACGCGGCGAACGCGTCGGCCGCTCGGGGAAGGTTGGCCGATCCCGGCGACTCTTCCTTTCGCCGGAGCGACGTATCGTCTCGAAACGCCGGCGACGACGAATCCGACGCTCGCGCTCGAAGGCGCCGTTATCCCGGAGAATTTGAAGGCGATCGAAACGCTCGGCGCGGCGTTCGGCCCTCCGGCGACCCTTTGCTCGTTCGACGTTTCGCCGACTTCCGCCGCCGACCCGCTCGTTCCGCTCGCGACGCTCGAAAAGAAACGCGAATCCCTGTTGCTTTTTGCCGAACTCGTCGTCGCGACGAACGTCGCGATCGCCGAATACGTCGCGAGCTATCCCGCCGGATACGTCTCGGTCGACCGTTTCGTCGACGCGCTCGTCGGGCCCCAAAAATAATTGGGTTCGATATTAACGATTTTAGCGGATTTTGCTAAATAAAGGAGCGGCGCGCGCCGATAAAGAAAGAGGACGGCGCGCCGACGACGGACGCCGCGACGCTTCGACGAACGCCGCCGAAACGTCGAACAAACGGAAACGCGCCCGCCGACTCGATTTAAACGTCGGCGCCGCAAGGATGCGCGGCGCGATTTTAACGAAGGATTCGAATATGTTTGCCCAACGACGCTTTATTCTCGCCGCTTGCGCGCTCTTGACGACGCTCGTTTGCTCGGCCGGGTGCGCCGGCGCGCTGATGATGCCCTTCTATCTCATCAACGGAACCGACGCGCCCGCGATCTTCGCCGACCAAATGAAAGAGATTCCGAAAGAATCGAAAATGGTCGTCATTTGCCGTTCGAACTTGAACCTTTTCGGCCAATCGAATCCGAACGCCGACTTGGCGACGAGCATTACTTACGTCGTGTCGAACAATATTAAAGGGAAGAAAAAGAAGAAGCTCGAATGGATTCCGTACGAACGCGTCGAGGAAATGTTCGACGAAGAGTCGTTCAAGTCGGAAAGTTTTGAGAAAATGGGCGCGAAGCTCGGCGCGGATTACGTGATCGGCGTCGAAGTCGACGCGTTCGAAATTCACCATTCGACTCAATTTTACCAAGGGAACGCCAAAGCGCTCGTTCGTTTGATCGACGTGAAAACCGGCGACACCCTCGCGCGGCAGTCGACGCCGAACTTCGCCTACCCGCCGACGCCGATTCCGAAGTCGGAATATCAAGAAATCGAGTTCCAAAAGACGTTTACGGTTAAGTTTGCGCAAAAGATTTCGACCTTCTTCTGCCCTTACGACCCGCACGACGAGTACGCGCTCGACTCCGATTTCGCCAATCGTTGATATTTCAAGCATTAAAGCGGTTTTCGTTCGACGCGAAGCCGCTTTTTTTATTTCGCCGTCGCCGCGAAGTCGTTTTTAAAATTTTGCGTCGACGCGAAGCCGCTTTTTTTATTTCGCCGTCGCCGCGAAGTTGTTTTTAAAATTTTGCGTCGTCGCGAAGCCGTTTTTTTTATTTCGCCGTC
>JAFSFF010000435.1 GCA_017435375.1 Thermoguttaceae bacterium | reverse complement strand
CTTGGCGGCGCGGTCGCGTTCGGCGATTTCGAGTTCGCGAGCTTGACGGTCGAGCGTTCGCTCTTTCTCGGCGATTTCTCGTTCTTTCGCGTCGAGTTCGGTTCGCCGAGCGGCGACGCGACGTTGCGTTTCGGCGTTTTCAAGTTCCAAACGTTCGAGTTCGACCGCTCGACCGTCGAGTTCGCAAGCCGTTCGCGTCAGTTCGTTCGTTTGCGCGTCTAATTGGCGAGTTCTTTCTTGAACGTCGAGCGCTTCCTCGGCGCAACGGCGAGCCGTCGCTTCGAGCTCGGCGACGCGAGCGTTCAAAACGCCGGAGCGACGGTCGAGCGCCTCTTCGCGTTCTCGAAGCGAACTCGCCCATTTCTCCAAACGAGCTTGTTCCAACGCGATAAATTGTTCGTGCGTAACGATAGTCGTTTCGAGCGGCTCGGTTTGCGGCGCGTCTTGGAGTTGCGACGACATAACGGCTCCTTAAAAAACATAAAGGGCTAAAACGGCGAGAATCGAAAGGACGGGCGGAACGCGCCGAATTTAACGATTCAAACGATAAGGTAAAGGAAAAGTAACGACAAGGAAAAAAGGCCGAACAAAACGCTTGCAAAAAAACGCAAACCGCGGCGAAAAAAAACGACAAGGCAAAATAGGAAGGAAACGCGGAAGGTTCGAGGAGAACCGGACGCGCCTCCGACGTTTTTGGTATCGGCAAACGAATTCGGAAAATTTAGAAAAAAAAGAAGAATCGTTAAAATTGTTAAAAACAGCCGCGCCGGGAGAAAAAAGGGCTGGACGCCGCGCTTTTTTTTTGTTATCTTCCGGCTCGACGACGTAAAACGGTTGAAGCCGAAAGCAATTTCGCGCGACGCGGCCGAAGCGTCGTTACTTAAGAACAATATTGAGAAAAATGAAGCGGCGCGGCGTTTGGCGGAGGGAAACTTGCGCGAACGTCGTCGTCGAGACGCGTTGCGTTCGAGCGTCGAGCCTGTCGAATCAAAGGATATTTTTCGGCGGTCGAGAGCGAAAAGCGGAGAAAACGACGCGTCGACTAGCGACATAAAGAAAATTGAGCCGACGTTCGGCGAAAAATGGCGCGACGGAGAGCGCCGAGTCGAACGATAAGCGACGATACCAAGGAGGGGAGACGATGGTCGATTTTAATTTTTTCGAATGGATTCGCGAAGGCGTTAAGCGGTCGGTCTTGATGGGCGTTTCGGACGCCGTCGAGCAAATGGGCGCGCCGCACGAACCGGAAGCCGCTCGCGACAAGATTATGGCGTTCCTGCAAAGCGAAGCGCCGGCGGAAACGTCGACGACGAAGCGCCGCGTTTCGTCGAGCGCGTCCGGACAACGCAAGCTCGGACGCTCGATTAGCGAAATTCATCCGACGAGCTGAAATTCAAACGGCGGCGCGAAACGGCGACGTTTGAAAAATGGACGCCAAAACGGCGTTGAAATAGGGGAAAACGTTAAAATAACGAGCGTATAACGCGTTTTTCGAGCGTTTTGACGGAAATGTTCGGACGTCGCGTCGCGGAACGGGTTGCCGCGACGAAACGAAGGAAACGCGTTGAGCGGTCGCGTTCGACGGCGAAAAAGTACGAGGTTTCGACGACGAACGCGCCGAGAAAACGTCGACGGGGAGACTTGTCGGCGTTTTTTTATTTCTTGCGCGGGCGCTCGACGTTTCTAAAAAAGAGAAAACCGAGCGAAGTTTAACGATTAAAGCGATTCGGGCGGCGCGAGTTCGGCGGCCAACGTTCGCAGCGAGTCGGCGAGCGCGGCGAGCGGGAGCCCGACAATGTTCGATTCGGAACCGTAAGTCAAACGAAGCCAATCGTTGCCGTCTTGGTAACCGAACGCGCCGGCTTTTCCCTCCCAAAGACCGCTTTCGAGGTAAGCCGCGAGCCGCTCTTCGGAAAGGGGCGCCATCCAAAGGCGAGAAATTTCGACGCGGCGCAAAACGCGGTCGCCCGGCGTCGCCCAAAGACAAAGCCCGGTGCGGACTTCGTGTTCGGCGCCGCTCAAAAGACGGAGCATTCGCTCGGCGTCGGCGCGGTCGGCGGGCTTGCCTAAAATCTCGCCGTCGCAGACCGCGACCGAGTCGCAAGAAAGAACGACGAACGGAGCGTTCGACGCGCCGAAAATCGCGTCGATTTCTCGACGCAACGCGGCGTTTTCGCTTGAGTCGGCGGAATTGGGAAGATTGGGCGAACTTTGCGGTTCGACGAGCGGGCGGAGGCGGCGAACGACGTCGCGCGCTTTAACGAACGCCAAACGGTCGACGAGTTCCGACGGCGAAAGACCGTCGAGCGGTTCGCGCTCCTCGACGGCGTCGTCGGCGGGAAGAACGGCGAAACGATAACCGGCGTCGGTCAAGAGTCCGCGACGGCGCGGCGAACGGCTTCCCAACACTAAACGAAACGGGAACGAAAAAGACGCGTCGGACAAACGCGACGCGCCTTGAGCGAGATCGTAATCGACGGACATTTTGATTTTGGGATTAAAAATTAAACGGCGAAGAGGGGAACCTATTCGCCGTTGGAGAGTCGTTGCGACGGGCGTCGAGCGCGATTATTCGGCGACCGGCTCCGCTTCGGTCGGTTCCGCCGCTTCGAGCGTTTCCGGCGTTTCGACGTTTTCGCTCGTTTCCGGCGCTTCGGTCGCGGCGGTCGTTTCCGGCCCTTCGACGACGTCGAACGTCTCCGGCGTCGACGCGAGAGGTTGCAAACTCGACGGCGCGAGCGCGAACGGCGGCAAACCGAAGTAGAAGGGGTTGTCGGCGTTCGGCAGGTCGACCGGCGCGCGGCTCCCGACGCGGAGGATCGCGACGACGCGCCCCTTCGACGCGGCGACGGCGACCGGATCGTAATTATTTGGAACTTCGACCGTCAAGTTGGCGGTCGAACGGTCGGCGTCGGTCGGGCGAGCGTTTTCGGAGTTTTCAACGAAAACGACGCGCGTTACCAAATTGCCGTTCAACGCGAGTTCGAGGTCGGCTTGCGGCAAGTCGATTTCGATCGGGAAATACCATTCGCGACCGGTCGGCGGATTTAAACGTCCGAGAATTTCGAGCGTCGGATAAAGGGCGCGATCCGGATGGAACGGAATGTCGGTCAGTTGGAAGCGGTAAACGCGGCCCGGTTGGAGCGCGAACGCGTTGGCGAGCCAAGGATAACGGGCGTCGTCGCCGAGTTTCGCGTTGAAGACGTAGCCGCCGGGCGCGGCGACTCCGGCGCGAACGCCCGCGGGAAGTTTCCAAGCGACCGGCTGCGCTTGCGTCAAATCGGCCCCGCTTAAACGATAAAAACTCGCGAGTTCGCCGGTCGGCAAAGACGGACGATGCAGGTAATGCGAACCGGGATTTTGCGCGACGGCGAAACCGGCGTTAACGAGGAGGGCGAACGCGACGAACGCGAACGACGAACGACGAACGAACGCCGAAAGAGGCGACGCGGCGCGTTGAAAAAGGCGTTTGCGGCTCATTGGAAATTTTCTATTGCGAGGGTTCCGTCTTTAAAAGACTTCCGAAAAACAAAAACGCCGCGTCGCCGCGCGACGCCGCCGGTCGGAACGCAAACGTTTTCAACGCTCGTCCTTTAATTTTGTCGCAAGCCGAGGGAACGAAGCGAAATTCGCCGGTTCTAACGGTCGCGTAAAAAGTCGGCGCCGCCCAAGGGAACGCGCCGACAAAACGCCGAAAACGCGGTTAAACGTTTTCGGCGCGACGGTGAAAAAGGCGCGAACGACTAGTTGAAGTTGCTGCCGCCCCAGTTTTCAACGGACGGAATGCCGGTCGACGGATTCGGGCTGGCCGGTTCGATCAGCATTTTCGGTTGTTCCGGAACCGAAACGGTCGGAAGTTCGGTCGGGACGGGGCCCGCGGCCGGGGTTCCGAAAGCCGGAGCGTTGACGCCGGAGATCGGGATTTGTTGCGTCGGAATCGCGGAAATCGTCGACGGGTTGAAGCTCGAACCTTGGAGCGAAAGGTCTTTGTTCCCGATTTGAACGACGGCGAGGATCGCGCCGCGGTTTTGCGCTTCGACGATCGGGTCGGTTCCGGCCGGGAGTTGGGTGTTGACGATCGTGTCGACGCCGCCGACGAGCGCGAGGTTTTGGAATTGCGCCGACGGGAGGAAGATCACCTTCGTAACGAAGTTGCCGCTTTGGACTTGGTCGAAGTCCGCGTCGGTGAATTTGACCGGAATCGCGTTGTGATCGAGATAAGCCTTCGTGCGCGGCGTCACGGCGTTAATCGTCAACGTCGGGTAGAGGGTCAGGTTCGGGCGATTCGGGATGTTCGAGAGCTTCAGGCGATAGCTGCGCGCCGTCGCGAAGTTTTGGAGACCCGGGCTGACGAGCGGAGCGGAAGCGAAATCGCCGATGGAGACGACGTCCCAATTAATGTTCATCCCGTCGGCGCCCTTGAAGAGAATTTGGGCGATTTCCGCTTGACGCGGTTGCGCGACGACGGCGGTTTGCAGCGGCGCGACCGGAGCCGGGGCCGGAGCGGGCGCCGCGGAACGACCGATAAAACCGCCGCGGAACGGGCCGGCTCCGCAAGCGACGACGACGGTAAGCGCCAATAACAGTACTTTGCAACGCATCTGTTTTGTCTCCAATGTGAGGTCTGAGGGTCGAAGATTTTGCCCGACGCCCTTTGTTAAGGTTCGCGTCGTTCGACGAATCGCGTCGAATTTCGAAGCGCGCGGGAGGAGCGAAACGAAAACGACGACGGCGAGACGAACGACTAACGACGCGCCGCGTTCCGAGCGGACGAAAATCCGACGAAAACGGCGCTCGACGCCGGAAAAGTCTCCGATCGACGACGGGCGGACGTTAAAAATCGACGCATCGATAAAATTTTTAACGAATTTCTTTTGGTTTATCGGAAGGCCGCGCGGGCCTTCGTTGATATTTTTAAGGAAAACCGAGATTTTGCGAAAAAAACGGTAGCGCAAAATCGTTATATTTGGTACAATGCGCTACGACGGCTTCGCGCGGCGCAAGTTTACACCGAATAATTTTTATTATAATTCAACACGGGAAATTTTTCAAGGAAAAACCTTGCGTTTCTCGGCAAGAACCGCGGACGTCCGTCGCTAAAATACGTTCGACGCATATTAAGCGCACGAACGTTAAATTGCGCGCGATCCTCGCGAACCGCGCGACGCTTCGAGTTGGTATTTTGCGTAAAAACGCGTCGAGTTTTTCAAGAGAAGTAAGAAGATAAAAGGAGCGAGCGGCGATGAGCGGCGGCGCGAGCGAAAGGAACTGGAGAAGAGCGTCGGCGAAGTTCGCGCTTTGGAGCGGCGTCGCGGCGTCGGCGGCTTGCGTCGCGTCGTTTTCGGTCGACCGAACGTTGGACGAGATCGCGGGCGCGGTCGAGAGGACGGCTTCGGCGAGCGCGGCGACGGCGAGCGTCGAGGCGGGCGACCGCGTCGCGACGTCGGCGGTTTCGCCGTCGGAGCGTTTGTTGCGGGAAGCGATCGTTCGGCTCGAGGGGTTGCGTTCGGCGTCGGCGGACTTTGACTTTGAAGCGCGTTTTTTTGGCGAGCGGTATTTCGGGCGCGGTCGGTACGAGGAGACGAGCGAGGCGAGCGCGTCCTCGGGCGCCGTCGCGCCGCGGCGTTCGTCTTTGGAGAGCGTTCGTTATCGGTTGCGAGCGTCGATCGCTCGAGGGAGCGCGAAGGCGGCGCGCGACGACGTCGAGGAGAACGTTTTAGAAATCGTTTGCGATTGCGACCGGCAGGCGCTTTGGTCTTATTCGTCTTTGGAAGGGGCGAAATCGTTGACGCGAATCGACGTCGCGGAGTTGTCGAACGGTTTGGCGAGTTTGAGCGGCGAGGAGTTGGAGGCGGTCGGCGTCGAGGGCCCTTGCGCGATGAACGGTTTGCCGGGGCTCGGCGGTTTGACCGGAACGCTGCGGCGGTTGTCGGCGGTTTATCGGTTCGAACCTCGGATCGAAAAAGCGCCGGCGTTTAAGGGAACGGAAGTCGTTAAGATAACGGGACGGGCGCGTCGAGCGTTTTGGGAAACGTCGAAACGGCGGCTGGGCGTCGACAAGCTCGAACCTTATTTGAACGAAAATTTGCCGGGAAACGTCGAAATTTATTTCGGCGTCGACTGGCCGTTTCCGTACAAGATCGTCTATTTTTCTCTCGCGGAGAACGAGGAAAAGACCCGCGACGATATTTTTACGATCGAATATTCGTCGGTGGTGCGGAACGACGCGACGATTCGACCGGAAAACTTTAATTACAATCAACCGCAAATCACTTTCGAGCGGGTAACGTCGAAATATATTGAAAACTTGATTTCCGAGGCGGAGTCGTCCGGCGCGACGAGAGCGATAGAATAAAATAACGAGAAGAGAACGAAACGACGTTCGAGTTGGGTCGGCGAACGGCCGAGCGAACGTCGTTTTGAGAAAAAACGAGCAAACGAGGAAGAAAAATGGCGAATAAAGCGGGCGCGAATTCCGTTTTGAAGATTTTGGAGATGAAAAAACGCGGCGAAAAGATCGCCGTCGTTACCGCGTACGATTATCCGACGGCGCGAATGGCGGACGCGGCGGGGCTCGATATGCTTCTCGTCGGCGACTCGTTGGCGACCGTCGTTCAAGGGCGGCCGACGACGTTGGGCGCGACGCTCGACCAAATGATCTATCACGCGGAGGCGGTCGCGCGGGCGGCGGAGCGGGCGTTGGTCGTCGTCGACGTTCCGTTTCCTTATTGCCAACTCGGCCCGGACGAAGCGGTTCGGGCTTGCGCGCGCATTTTGAAGGAGACGGAGGCGACGGCGGTCAAAATCGAAGGGGGCGCGTCGCGAGCGGAGACGGTTCGGGCGGTCGTCGCGGCGGGGATTCCGGTCGTCGGACACTGCGGGCTCGTTCCGCAAAGCGTCAAGGCGCTCGGCGGGTACAAGGTGCAGCGGGATTGGGATCAACTCCTCGAAGATACGACGGCGATTCAGGAAGCCGGGGCGTTCGCGGTCGTTTTGGAATGCGTCGAGCGGGAACACGCGGCGGAACTGTCGAAGCGGTTGACGATTCCGACGATCGGGATCGGCGCCGGCGTCGGCTGCGACGGGCAGGTGCTGGTCTTTCACGACCTCTTTAATTTTTCGGAAAAAGACCCGAGCGAGACGCCGAAACACGCGCGAGTTTACCGCGATCTGGGCGGGCTGATCGGCGAGGGCTTTCGCGAGTACGTCGCCGACGTGAAAGCGGAGCGTTTTCCGGGGGACGCGGAGTCGTTCGGCGCGAAGAAATAAGGGCCGGAAGCGGAGAAGAGCGCGGCGTTCGGGACGGGCGACGCGCTTCCCGTCATTAATATAAGGGCGACGCGTTAAAAACGGCGTATAATATCGACGTATAATATTAATGACGACGAACGGCGAGCGGCGCGGCGGAAACTTCGAAAGAACGGAATTTTAGCGCTGAAATTTTGACGCCGGCGCAGTTTTGAAAATTGTCGCGTTGAAGAATAAAAATTGATTTTGTTTCCGGATAAAATTTCAAGTTTGTAGCGAAATTTCTTTTGGGTTGCGATTTAAGCGCGGGAGCGAACGACGGCGACGCGACGCGTCGAGGTTGGGAACGGAAAATAAACGGATTGGAGAAAATATGCGGATTGACGAAGCGGAAATCGTTTCTTACGGCGAGTCGACGAAACGCTATTTCGACTTTACCGGGCGCAATTTTTGGTTGGCGTTCGGGCCGAACGAGGCCGGGAAGTCGACTTTTTTGGAGTTCGTCCGCAATCTTCTTTTCGACGTTCCGCCCGGCGGCGGAGAGCGGTTCTTGTCCGGCGTCGGCGCGACGACGTTGAGCGGCGCCGCGACGTTTCGGCTCGACGACGGACGCGTCGGACGGCTCGAACGGAGTTGGAAACTCGGCGAAGCGCGGCGGCGGGCGACCTTTGCGGCGACGTTGCGGGACGCGTCGACCGGCGTCGACGAGACGCTCGACGAACCGGCGTTTTATTCTCTCTTGAACGGCGCGAACCGGCGGTTTTTCGCGTCGTATTTCGGATTTTCGTACGAGGATTTG
>JAFSFF010000434.1 GCA_017435375.1 Thermoguttaceae bacterium | reverse complement strand
CTTTGCGGGGCGCACGTTTACATCGAAAAGCCGATGGCGCTGACGATTAAAGAAGGGCGCGCGATGGCCGACGCCGCGAAAAAGCTCAAGAAAGTAACGCAAGTCGGGACGCAACAACGCTCGCTCCCGCTCTGCCGCTGGGCTTGCGACCAAATCGCAAACGGCGCGATCGGGAAAGTTAAGACGGTTCTCGTTCCGAACTTCGTCGGGCCGAACGTCGTTCCGGATCACGACCCGCGCTTCCAACTCGACCCGAAAGACTGCGAACCTTGGTGGGATATTTGGACGAACCAAGCGAAACTTCGCGCTTGCATTCCGGAAATCCAATACCAATGGAGCAACTGGGGCGACTACGACGCCGGCGGCCTCTGCTTCGGCGTTTCCGGTTGGGGCACGCACTCGTTCGACCAAATGCAAATGGCGATCGGCACGAGCCTTACGGGCCCGACGCAACTCATTTTGGAAGAGCCGTGCGAAATCCGCGACTCCGGCAAATTCACGAACCGCCCGTACTCCGAAGAAGAAACCGGCGCCGCTTACTACCATATGGCGAAGGTCGTCGGCCCGCGCGCTCGCGTGAAGGCGCTCTTCCCGAACGGCGTCGAAGCTCGTTTCGAACTCGACGGCGACCGCGGCCCGGGTCTCGGTTGCATCGTCGTCGGCGAAAAGGGCAAGCTCGAAATCAACCGTCACAAGATCGCGTCGAACCCGAAAGAGTTGGCCGCGTCGTTGCCGGAAGAAGCGAAAAACAAGCGCGACGAAACGATTTATCACGTCGAAAACTGGGCCGAGTGCATCAAGACCGGCGCGAAGTGCAACGCCGACGTCGAAATCGGCCAACGCTCGACGACGATTTGCGAGTTGATCAACATCGTCCGCGCGACGGCTCCGGTCGGCAAACCGATCTTCTGGGACGCCGAAAAAGAAGAATTCGGCAACCTGCCGGAAGGAAACGCGATGTTGTCGCGTCCGCGCCGCGAAGGTTGGGAACTCCCGAAAGTTTGATTTTTTTGAAAAGCGCCCGTCCGTTTCGCGTTTGCAAACGGGCGGGCCGACTCGCTTTTATTCTCGACGTCGCCCCGGTTTCGCGTTTTAACGCCGACGGTCGGCGTCGCCGTTTAACGTCGCGACGCTCCACCCGCAAACGACGCGCCCCGTTATTTTAGGAGATTTACCAATGAAATTTCATTCGATAAACCGCCGCGATTTCCTGCAAACGACCGCTTTCGCCGCGCTCTCCGCCGTTTCGCTCGGTTTGGCGCGCGACCCGTTCGCCGCGCTCGCGCTCGCCGCCGAAGAACCGGCGCCGCTCGATCCGAATCTTGTCGCGATTTTCTCCGACATTCACGTTCGGGAGCCGGAGTCGTCGCAACAATCGTCGCGTTTTATTAAAAGCGTCGCGCAAGTTTTAGCGATGAACCCGCGTCCGGCGACGCTCCTAATTTACGGCGACGTCGCGTACGACGCCGGCAAACCCGAAGATTACAAGATTTTCCGGCGAATGGTCGAGCCGCTCGAAAAGGCCGGAATCCGCTGGGAAGTCGCGATGGGAAATCACGACCGCCTCGAAAATTATCGCGCCGTTTTTCCGGAACGTTTCGAGAAGGCGCCGATTCTCGAAAACCGTTATATTAATATCGTCGAGACGCCGCGCGCCGACTTCATTCTTCTCGACTCGTACCTCAAGGGCGAAGTGCGCGGCGAAATCGCCCCGGCGCAACGCGAATGGCTCGCCGAAACGCTGAAAAAATACGTCGACAAGCCGGTTTTCGTCGGCTGCCATCACCCGCTGTCCGAAACGCTGTTGACCGAAACGCTCCTCGCGTGTCCGAAATTCTCCGGCTACCTCTTCGGGCACTGGCATTGGTGGACGATCGAAACGCGCCAAAACGTTCCGACCGTTTGTTTTCCGTCGATCGGACACTGGGGCGATATGGGGTTCGTTACGCTCAATTTGACCGAAAAGGACGCGATTTTCACGCCGACGATCGACGCGTATCTCCTGCCGGGCTGGCACGATCGCAAGCCGGTCGAGGACGTTCCTGCGTACCTCGCGTCGCTAAACCGCAAAATCGCGACGCTTCCGCTGCGCTAAACGGCGTTCGACGGAGGTTGGCGACGCCCGTTCGCCCTTGTCGACGCGACTTTAGAACGCGTCGGCGCAAAACCGCAAATCGTTAATCGACGGGCGTTAGCAACCGCGAATAACGCAAAACGAAAAGAGACGCGGCGTCGGTTTCCCGTTCGCCGCGTCTCTTTTTCGTTCGCCGTTTATTGTTGAGACAAGTTTCCGTCTCGTTTCGGCTCGTTCGAATTCCGTTTCGTTCGGACGTCGCCCGTTCAAACGGCGCGTTTACGCGAAGAGCGCGCGCATCTTTTCCAAGCCGACTTTCGCTTGTTCGAGCGGACTCATCTCCTTACGGTAATTCGGGTTGAAGAGTTCGAGCGACAGCGCGCCGTCGAACCCGTTCGCGAAGAGCGTCGCCAAGATTTCGCGAAGCGGCGCGACGCCGTCTCCCGGGAAGACGCGGTCGGAGTCGTTCAACTTTTCGCGCTCCGGCGTTCCCGGGTAATCGTTCATATGGAAGATCGGCTGCGCTTTTCCGGCGACTAAGTTCAAGCTAGCGAACGAGTTGCCGCCTCGGTACAGGTGATAGGCGTCGAGCAAAAGCGCGGCGTCGGAGCGGCCCGTTTCGGCGCAAATCGCCAACGCGTCGGACAATTTCCCGAGCGTCGCGGAGGCGCCCCAAACTTCGAGAAGCGGTTTCACCCCGATCGGTTCGCAAAGTTCCAAAACGGCGCGATACCGCTCGGCGACCGCGTCGACCGGGATTTTTTCGTTCGCGCCGGACGCCGGAGCCGCGACGCAAGCGCACCCGATCGCCGCCAACGCCTCCGCCTCGCGCTTCAACTGCTCCAAACCGTCGGCGCGGCGCTTCGCGTCGTCGACGATCCAAGACGCGAACCCGATTCCGCCCTCGACGCGCATCCCCTCGCCGTCCAACCACTTGCGCAACTCGGCCAACTTCGCGGGCGAGTAATTGTCGGAATACGCTTGCAATCGCATCAGCCAAATTTCGACCGAGCGGTACCCGGCGGCGCGCGCGATTTTCAACTCTTCCATCAACGGCAGATTATACGACAAAATCGTTCCGGTATTCAGACAGAAGCGGACTTTGCTCGCGTCCAACTTCGGCGCCGCCTTCTTTTCCGCGTTTGCGGCGTTCGCCGAAGCGGTTTCTTGCGCCGTCGCCCCGGGAACGGTCGAAACGCCCAACGCGGCGGCCCCAATTCCTCCGGTTAACGTCCCTAAAAAAGCGCGTCGCGTCGAATTTTGGCTCATTATTTTATCCTCGTCGCGTTTACAATCGTTTTCAAAAAGAACAATAAAAGTCGAACGACGCGACGTTTTTTCGTCCGTCGTCGAACGTTAAAAAACGTTCCAAACGCCTTTTAACGCTTACTCCAATTTATCCATTTTCTCCATTTCGCCGGAACGCAACGCCAAGTAACTCTCGTATCGGCGCGCGTCGAGCCGCCCGTCGGCGACGGCGTCCTTCACGGCGCACGACGCTTCGCAAATGTGCGCGCAGTCGGGAAATTTGCACAGATTTTCAT
>JAFSFF010000433.1 GCA_017435375.1 Thermoguttaceae bacterium | reverse complement strand
GGTAGCCGTAGGGGAACCTGCGGCTGGATCACCTCCTTTCTAAGGATATTAGAAACTCGGTTGGTTAACCAATCGTTTTACGAGGGATCGCAATGATTGGCAACACTGTGTGAAATCTTTACTATGATATATGAAGCCGGTTGACGAAAGTTAACCGGCTTTTTTTCTATCCCTTGGGGTTCCCGTTAGGAACGCGGTCGTTGCCTTCTCCAAGGATTGGCCGGACACGCTGTCGGCGTTGAATCTTTTTGAAACGATATTGTCCCGTAATGAAATTGGGAATTTTATCTAAGAGGAAACCATAAAATGTTAAGATTATTGTCAACTTTCGCCGTTTGTCTTTGCTTGATTCCCGTTTGCCTTGCGCAGGACGAACCTCTCTCTTTACAAGAGGCGCAAAAATGGGCCGACGATATGGATCGGGCTCTTATCGATAATTTTTGGGGCGCTAGTTTCAAGGAAAATCCCGACCGCTACTTTTTCAATAAAATGAGTCGGCAGGCCGATATGGAAACGAACGGTTACTGGCCGCAAGCGCACGCTATCGACGCGATCACCGACGCGTATCTTCGCACCAAAGACGAGAAATATTACCAAATGTACGACCTTTGGTTCCAGGGAATGCCGCGATTCAATTTTGACGCGCGTTAGGGCCGGCGAAAAGGCGACCTATGGTGGAACGCTTTCGTCGACGATATGGAATGGCACGCGCTCGCGCTCGTTCGTATCTACGAAGCTACCGGCGAGACGCGCTATCTAAACAAGGCGCGGCAACTGTACGCCGACTGGATTTGGACGCAATGGGGGCCGGAGGACGAAGCGCCGTGGTATGGCGGCGTTACGTGGAAGACCGACGTCGCCAAATCGAAGAACGCTTGCTCTAACGGGCCGGCCGCGATCCTTGCCGCTCGTTTGGCGCAGTTTGCGTCCGTCGACGCTTCGAACGCTAAAAATAAGTCGGCGGACGAGTATCTGGCCGAAGCGTTGAAAATTTATCGCTGGGAACGAAAATATCTTTGGGATTCGACGACCGGCGCCGTCTACGACAATATGAATCGGAACGGAGAAATTGGTCGTTTTAGCCTGAGTTACAATCAGGGCACGTTTATCGGGGCGGCGGTCGAACTCTTCCGGTTGACCAAAGATCCTTCGTTCTTGGACGACGCCGTGCTGACGGCGCGTTATACGACCGGGCCTATGAGCCGAAGAAATAGAGGCCTTCTTTCCGACGCGACAAACGGCGACGGCGCGCTTTTTCACGGCATTTTCTTCCGCTATCTGGCCAATCTGATCGTCCTACCCGAACTGGACGACGCCGCGCGACAAGAGTTTACCGATTACCTTATGCGCAGCGCGACGACGCTGGTTCGTCGGGGCGTAAATCACGAAACGAAGCTCTACGGCGGACGTTGGCGTCAACCTTGGCCGACGGACGAACCGTCGGCTTTGAATCCGCACGTTACGGGTTGCGCGCTTTTGGAGGCGGCGTGCAAGGTAACGGCGGTCGCCGAGAATCAATGACGGCGCGTCGTTCGTTCGAAAAGGCTCGCGAGTTTTGACGACTCGAGAAACGGCGCGTTGACGGGCGTTCGACGACGATTTTTTCTTGGACGGCCCGAAAAATAAGCGACTCGCGCAAATTGGCGCCGCGGTTTCTTCCCTTCTTGGCGGGCGATCGCGGCGCCGATTCGCGTTTCAGCGGGCGAGTTAGGTAAAAAAGAAAATTTTCGTTGCGAACGCCTCGGCTTATTTTCTCGACAAAGACGACTGACAATTAGCGAAAGACGTCGCGCAAAACCGATTGGCGCCCGAGGAAATTTCTTACTAACGCGCTTGCGCGATATTGCGGAGTACAGTCGAACGCAACGCGAAAAAAGTTTGTTAACCGTATGGACGGAACCCCGACGCGAACGTTCCGGGGGGCTTGATTTTTCCGCGTCGCGGCGTATAATCGTCGTTGGAAATCGTCGATTTCTCTCGACGCGGCTCTCGGTTCGGCGGGCGCTTGCAAGCGGTCGGCTCGTCGGAGTCGGCGTTTGGACGCGGGCGGTTGTTCGGTCGGGCGGAAACGTCGAGCGTCGGGCGTTGCAAAACGCTTAACGATAACGGTTTAGCAGAAAAGTAAAGGGCTCGAAAATGGAGCGAGAATTTTTCATTCCCCAAGGGTATCGGTTCGCCGGAACGCACTGCGGCGTTAAGCCGAACACGACGAAACTCGACTTCGCGCTCGTCGTTTCCGATTTGCCGGCGACGGCGGCGGGCGTCTACACGCAAAACTTAAATTGCGGCGCGCCGGTTACTTACGATCGTTCGCTGACTCCGGGGAAGGGAATCCGCGTCGTCGCGACCAACTCCGGCGTCGCCAACGCCTGCACCGGAGCGCTCGGGCTCGAAAACGCGCGTAAAATGGCCGAACTCGCCGCACAAGCCGTCGGCGCGACCGGCGATCAGGCGCTCGTGATGTCGACCGGCGTCATCGGCGTCCAACTTCCGATGGAGCGCATCGCCGAAGGGGCCGCGTCCGCCGGAGCTTCGCTCGGCTCGACTCTCGACGATTTCAAGAAGGCCGCGACCGCCATTATGACGACCGACACTAAGATGAAAATCGTTTCGCGTCAAGCGGTTACGAAGGACGGTAAAACGTTCCGCCTCGCCGGAATGTGCAAGGGCGCCGCGATGATCGGCCCGAATATGGCGACGATGCTCGCGACGCTGATGACCGACGCGGCTATCGAACCGGCCGACGCCCAAGCGATGCTCAAGGAAGTCGTCGACGACACGTTCAACTGCGTCAGCGTCGAGGGACACACCAGCACCAGCGACAGCGTCGTCTTTTTGGCGAACGGCGCCGCGATTCCGGAACCGTTGTCCGGAGAGGATTTAACGGCGTTTAAAGCGCTCCTCCTCGACCTTTGCCAAGAACTCGCTCCGATGATTCCGGGGGACGGCGAAGGCGCGTCGCACCTCATTACGATCGACGTGTTCGGCGCGCCCGACCGCGAGTCGGCGAAAAAATTGGCGCAAACCGTCGCCAACGACGCGCTCGTCAAAACGGCGATTTGCGGCGCCGACCCGAACTGGGGCCGGATTATCTCCGCGACCGGGCGTTGCGGCGTCCCCTACGACCCGACGAAGGTTTCGCTTAAAGTCAACGGTTTCTTGCTTTACGAAAACGGAACGCCGCTCGACTTCGACAAGGAAACCGTCTCCGCGTCGATTCGCGACAACTACGACACGTCGTTCGAAATCTTCTTCCAAGAAGGCGACGCGTCGATTCGGTTCTGGACGTCCGACTTGACCTGCGAATACGTCCACCTCAACGCGGATTATACGACCTGACGCAAATGGTTTCGTTAAAACAAGTTAAGAGGCGGAGTCGACGGCGCGTCGGCTCCGCTTTTTTGTCGCGAAGACGAAAATAAAAGCAAAAGACGAAAAAGACGAAGCGCGGCGGAAAGGAAGCGAAGATGAGCGAGACGGTTTTCGAAAGCGCGCAGGCCCTCGCGGTTATCGAATACGCTCGCCGGAAACGGGGCGACGAAGCGGAGTATCTTTGGGCTAAAGCTCCGAAAAACGCGATCTTACGTCGGCAAGACTCCGGCAAGTGGTACGCGGCGATTTTGACCGTCGAACGGCGCAAACTCGGCGGCGTCGCTAAGAAGGCGCGGCTCGAGGACGGGCCCGACGCGCTCGACGGGACGGAAACGGTCGAAATTTTGAACTTGAAGGAAGACCCGGAGGAAATCCGCTACCTTGTCGACGGGCGGCTCTTTTTTCCGGCGTATCATATGAACAAGCGGCGCTGGTATACGCTCGTTTTGGACGGTTCGCTCTCGAACGAGGAAATTTTCGAACGGCTCGACGCGAGTTGGGCGGAAGTCGGACGCGGAAATAAAAAACGACGCGAGTCGTAAAACGTTTGGACGCGGCGTTTGCAAACGGGCGTAAAAAAACGGAGTCGGCGGGAAACCGGCTCCGCTTTTTTATTGATTTCGCGACGTCGGCAATATCGCGAACGACGAACGAACGCAAACGTTCGAGCTTTAAAAACCGTCGGCTCGTTGACGGGCGCGAAGGACGAACGCGTCGAGACCTTGTTCTTGGCAGACGGAAATAATCGTTTGAATGAAGCCGGTTTCAAGCTGCGCGTCGCCGCGGATAATGATCGTTACGTCCTTGGCGTCGACGCGGCGAATCGCTTTCAAGACGCGGAGTTCCTCTTTCAACGCTCCGGCGAACGACGACGTTTCGGGCGAACCGCCGTCGTCGAGCGAACAAGGGAGCGTTCCGAGCAAAAGGGAACGGTCGCCGAACGCTTGAATCGCGATCTGTTCCGGCGGCGCGGCTTCCGGCGGTTGCGCCAATTCGCTGACCGGAAGCGCAATTTCTTCGTTTTGCTCCGCTTGCGAAAAGTTCATCACCAACGTGAAGAACGAAATGAGGAGAAAAACGACGTCGATCATCGACGTCATATTCGGCGCGGCTTCTTTCAACCGCGGACGGACGCGTTCTTTGCTCATTTGACTCTCTTGCGTATTTTAACTCTCGTTTCAAGAGCGGAAGAAAAGCGAAAAACGGGAACGAACCGAGCGTCGCGTCGACGACGGAAAGCGCGCGACGCGACGGAAACGGCGGCGAACGGCGGTTTACGACGGCGAACCGGTCGGACGTTGCGGCGGCGCCGACGGATTTTTCGGCGCTTGAACGTTCGCGAAACGACCCATTAAGTTTTCCGAAAGAACCGAAACGTCGAGCATAAAACGCGAAAGGCGGTTTTTGAGAACGTCGAACGCGAAGAGCGCCGGAAGCGCGATCGCGAGACCAAGCTCCGTCGTAAAGAGCGCGGTCGCGATACCTTCGGCCAACTTTTGCGGAGACGGCGCCGCGCCCCCCGCCGCGATCGCTTGGAACGACGCGATCATCCCGACGACCGTCCCGAAGAGCCCGATCATCGGAGCTAAGTTGCCGATCAACGCGAGATAGCCGATTTGGTGTTCGAGCCGCATCGTCTCTTCCTCTTGAACGTCGCGCATCGCTTGCTCCGCTTTCGCGTATCCGGCGGACGTCTTCGAGAGCCCGACCGCGAGCGTTTTGCCGAGAATCGATTCGTCGTCTTTCGCAAGTTGATAAGCGTCTTGGAAACGATTATCGTCGAGGAGCGCGCCGAACTTCGTCGCCAATTCTTCCGGAGCGACGACGTCGCGTCGTAATGCGAGAATGTTGACGACGATCAGCGCGACCATCGAGAGCGAAAGAACCGAGAAAACGAGCGTAAAGAAGAGGCCGAGCGAGCGGAACATCCAAACGAGGTAGTTTTCGCCTTTGGGCGCCTCTTCGCCGTCGGCGGATTCGGTTCCGGAAGCGGCGGCGTCGACGGCGGCTCCTTCGACCGGAGCGGCGGGAACGGCGGCGTCGGGCGCCGGAGCGGC
>JAFSFF010000432.1 GCA_017435375.1 Thermoguttaceae bacterium | reverse complement strand
GTTCATAGAACTCCTTTCGAAACGCTTGGAACGCGTCGATTGCGGGATTGGTTGCGGGAAATTTTAATATTGTTCGGGAGGTTGGGTAAAATAGGACGGCGGGAAAAACGGCGGAAATTGCGGGGTTAGCGAAAACAGCGGGAACGGCGGAAACGGCGGAAACGACGGAAATTGCGAGGTTAGCGGAAACGGCGGAAACGACGAAAGCGGCGGGATTGGCGGCGTTAGGGCAAATCGGGGTCGAATTGGCGGTCTAAAAGAGCGTATTTCGCGCCCGCCGCGAAGTTGTACGGGAGGAACTCGACGCCGAGCGCCGACGGAACGCCGTCGACGAGCCGCTCGACCGCCGCGCGCTCCGCCGGGGAATCGTTGACGCCGGGAATCGACGGCGTTCGAACGACGAACGGACGACCGCTCGCGCAAAGTCGACGTAAATTCGCCAAAATTGGCGCGGAGTCGACGCCGATCCAACGCCGCGAACGCTCCGGGTCGAGAATCTTGACGTCGAAGTAAACTAAGTCGACGCAAGACGTTAGCGCGTCAAAAACTTCCGGCGACGCGAACCCGCAAGTTTCGAGCGCGACGTGAATTCCGGCGTTCCGCAACGCCCGCGCCAACTCGACGGCGAATTCCGGCTGAAAAAGCGGTTCGCCGCCGGTCAACGTAACGCCGCCGCCGGAAAGCTCGAACAGGTCGCGCTGCCGAAGGAGCCGCTCGACGAGCGTCGGGACGTCCGTTTCCCAACCGCAAAGGTTGCGCGCGCCTTGCGGACAAAGGTCGACGCAACGTCCGCAAGCGACGCAACGCGAGCGCCGGGAACGGCTTAACGCCGCGTCGCAAATTTTCTCGCAGGCGCCGCAACTCGAACAACGGGAACGGTTTAGTAAAAGCTCCGGCGTCGGCGCTTGGCTCTCCGGATTATGACACCAACGGCAGCGGAGCGGGCAGCCTTTGAAAAAAACGCTCGTTCGGACGCCGGGGCCGTCGTGCAACGCGAACTCGCGAACTTCGAAAATAAGGCCGCGAACCGGTCGCGACGGGCGGTCGGAAGCGGCGATTTCGGCGGAGTCGGCGGCGGATTTTCGGGAAAAATCGGGCATTCGGCGAACGACGGGGAACGAGGACGGCGGGCGGACGGGCGGGCGATTAAGTGTTAAATTGGGCGGTTTGGCGGGACGGGGGAAGGAAGCGGCGTTACGTCGGAAACGTTATTTCGGCGCGGCGAATGATTTGGTCTTGGTAAGGCCGGTCGAGTTCGACGAAGTAACCGCTCCAGCCCCAAACGCGAACGATCAGGTTGCGATATTTTTCCGGATTTTTTTGCGCGTCGAGAAGGCGGTCGCGGTTAACGGCGTTGAGCTGCATCTGCGCGCCTCCCCGTTTGACGAAAAATTGAACGAGCCGGGCGACCTTTTCGACGCCGTCGGCGAACGCGAAAACGGAGTCGTGCAGTTCGAGCGTCAGCGGGCCGCCGTTGACGACGCGGGTTAAGTCCGGCTTGGCGAAGGACGCGACGACGCCGACCGGGCCGCGAATCGGAACGCCGAGCGACGGCGCGTAATTCGCCGGGAACGGCTCGCCGCGTCGCCGACCGTCCGGGGACGCCGGGAGTTCGTTCGCGTGCCAAAGGTAATACATCGCCGAACCGGTTCCGGGACGGAAGACGCCGCCGCGGCAGTTGCGCCGTCCTTCCCAGGAATCGGCGAAGTCGGCGAGAAGGCGAACCGCGAGCGCGTCCGGCTCCGGCTCGTCGTTCCCCATTTTCGGGAGGCGGCGGGCCCGAGCGAGGAGTTCGGCGGCTTCCGGGAAGCGCTCGGCGTCGAAGTCGGCGTCGAGAATTTCGACGAAACGCTTCGGCGAAACGCGTTTTTCGTCGAAAACGAGCCGCTTGATCGCGAAAAGAGAGTCGACCGCCGGTGCGACGCCGGTTCCGTGTATCCCGAAATTGACGTACTTGCCGCCGGACGCCGCGTCGCGAGCCGCCTCGACGCGACCGTCGCAAAGGAGCGAAACGAGCGGGCAAGGGAGAACGTCGAAGCGTTCGAGCGACTCGGCGATTTCGTCGGCGCGACGGAAAAGCTCCGCTCGGAAGAGCGCGAGGAAAGCGTCGAAGTCGTCGTTTTCCGCCGCTTGCGTCGCTTCCGAGGAACGGAGAACCGCGTCGACCGCCGCCGGGAAGGAAACCGCCGCGACGTTCGGAACGTCGCTTCCGACGCCGGGGATAACGAACTCCCAACAAGCGGCGACGGTGTAATCGCGAGCGTCGGCAAGGTCGTATCCGAGTTTCATTAAGCCGGGGATAACGACGTCGTCGTTGGCGTATTGCGGGAAGCCGAGTCCGAGACGCGTCAGTTCGGTCGCCTTTTTGAGGAGGTCGAACGACGTCGCCGACGAAACGCGGAGGTTGATTTTCGGGTCGATTAAGCGATTTTGGCCGCAAGCCTCCAACGCGAGTTCCGTCAAGAGGTTCGACGCGTCGGCGCCGGTTGAGTCGCAGCCGCCGAGCATAAGGCTTTGGCCGTTGTCGCCCTGTTGGACGCCGATATAAAGGTCGGAATCGCGGTTGAAGGAGAGGAAAAATTCGGCGACCAGCTCTCGCGCGCCGTCGCGGTCGAGCCTTCCGGCGGCAAGGTCGGCGTCCAAATACGGGGCGAAAATTTGGTCGAACCGCCCGACGCCGTTGTGATACGCGCCTTCGCACCAAAGGGAATAATGCAAAATCCGGAAAAATTGGAACGCTTCGAGGAGGGTTCGCGCTCCGCGGCGCGGAACTTGCGCGAGCGTTTCGGCGATTTCGGTCAGTCCGGCTTTTTCGGCGGCGGCGCGGTACGACTCGGCGAGACGGAGAATCGCGTCGACGGAGTCGCGGGCGGCGGTCAGAAAGTCGATTCCTTCGGCGTCGGATTCGGTTTTCGCCTGTTCAAGACGTTCGACGATTTCGGCGCGGCGAGCGTCGAGCCCGACGGCGATCGTCGCGGCGTAATTCGGACTGACGTTGAAAACGACGCCCATCTCGTGTAAATAAGCCGACTTGCGCAACTCCGTCGATTCCGCGTCGGAACAGCGCGGCGGGAGGTTGCGAACCGTTCGGGTTAGCGCGATTCGTTCGCCGGGGAGAAAAACGGGCGTCTTCGCCTCTTCGTCGAGGACGGCGATTAAACCTTCGGCGGCGCGGGCGCAACGGGCGGTCGTTAGGTCGGCGCGGTTCGGAAGGGCGGCGTTCCAATCGACGTCGCGGCGGAAAGCGGCTTGTTTTTTGGCGACGATAAAGTCGCGCAGGACGGTTAAACGTTCGCTAAGCGGGGCGGGCATCGGCGGCTCTCGGCGGATTGAAGGAAAAACGGAAAACGTCGGCGCCGCGACGGCGGGGAAGACGCGTCGCGGCGTCGTTAAGGATTAAATCGCGGGGGTTAAGCGGCTTTGTCGGCTTTCGGCTTCCAACGCTCTTCGACGTTCTCGATGGTGCCGCCTTTCGTTTCCGGCATCAACTTCCAAGCGAAGAAGAACTGGAGCGCCGTCATCGACGCGAAGAAGTAAAACGCGTATTGGCCGGACGTTTCGGCGATCATCGGGAACGTCCAGCTAACGGCGGCGCACATAAACCAGTGCGTGAAACTGCCGAGCGCTTGGCCCTTCGCCCGGACGGCGTTCGGGAAAATTTCCGAGATAAAAACCCAAATGACCGCGCCTTGCGAGACGCCGAAAAAGGCGATGAAGCCCAAAATCGCCGGAACGACGATAAAGGAGTTCGCCGCGTCGCCGAGCCCGATTTGCCAAGCGGCCAAGAGGTGCGTAATCGTCGTGCCGACGGCGCCGAACATCAGCAGGAAACGGCGTCCGAAACGGTCGATCAGGAAGAGCGCGGCGATCGTCGCGAGAAGATTGACCGCGCCGAGCCCGATCGTAACGCCGAGCGCGGCTTGCTTGCCGATGAACATTTCGAAAATGCGCGGCGCGTAATAGTTGATCGCGTTGATCCCGGAAACTTGATTAAACATCGCGACGGCCCAAGCGAGGAAAATCGGCGTAAAGTAGGCCTTTTGGAAGAGCGGAACGTTTTGGCCGCCTTCGGCTTTCGCAAGGGACGCGGTAATTTCGGCCAACGTCGTTTCGGGGGAAACGTCGCCGATGCGAGCGAGAACTTTCTTCGCTTCCTCCGTTCGACCGAAGCGGACGAGTTGACGCGGACTTTCCGGAATCGTGAAGAGGAGGAAGAAAAAGAGCGCCGCCGGGAACGCCTCGACGCCAAGCTGGAGCCGCCAAATAATCGACTCGAACGGAAGCGCCGTCGACGTAAAGCAAGCCGCGAGGCTTTCGCAAGCGCCGCCGAGCGCGCCGTTAGGGTCGATTTGCGCGACGTAATAATTCGAAATATAAGAAACGAGAATACCGAGAACGATATTCAGCTGGTTCAAGGCGACCAAACGACCGCGCATCGGGCCCGGCGCCGATTCGACGATGTAAAGCGGAACGACGACCGACGAACCGCCGATCGCGAGACCGCCGAGCCAACGCATGAAGACGAGCGTCGCCCAGTTCGGCGCGAACGCGCAACCGACCGCCGAAATGAAGTAAAAGACCGCCATAACGATCAAAATCGGCTTGCGTCCAAAAACGTCGGTCGGACGGCCGATTCCGAACGCGCCGATAATCGTCCCGATCAGCGCGACCGCGACCGTGAAGCCGTGCCAAAAACCGTCCAAGCCGTACTCGGTTTGAATCGCTTTTTCGCAACCGGAGATGACGCCGGAGTCGAAGCCGAAGAGGAGACCGCCGAGCGCGGAAACAATAACGATGTAAAATAGATAAGTGCGGTTAACGGCGGACGACATAACGCAAACCTCGTAAAATAACGGATTAAAACGGGAGCGGTTGGGGAATGAAACTCTCGTCGCGGAAAAGAAAAACGAAAACGGCGGTTCGCGGGCGGTCGGCGATTGGGCGGGCGACGCGAAAAACGCTAAATTGCCTAAGTTGCCTAAACCGCCGAAGCGTCGAAAACAACGCAAAAAAAGCGAGCCCGACGAACGGAACTCGCTTATTATAACGCGGCGCGGAGGCGGCGTCAAATTTTTTCTCGACAAAATTGTCGACGCGACGCAAGAAAAACGCGCCGACGCTTCGCGGTCGAAACGTCGGCGCGCTAAGTTTCGCGCTAATAAACGGTTAAGCGGGACGAGACGCGATTATTTTTTCGCGTCGGCTTTCTTGTATTGCGCTTTCAGAACGGCGTAATCGATTCCGGAGAGCGTCCCCGGCGGGTCGACCTTGCTGTTTTTGAGGCCCGGGAACGGCCAGTCGAAGTTCGCGAAAATCATCTTATCGCCGAAACGGCAGGCTTCGCAAGGTTGGTCGAGGAGACCGTCCATCCCGTCGTTGTCGCCGTTGATCAGAACGATTTGCGGGTCGACTTTTTGACCCTTGGCGACCGGCGCGAACGCCCAAACGGCGTTGTTGCAAGAGTCGTTAATGAGAACGCGGTCGGCGTCCGCGTCGTAAAGCATCCCGTCGCAACATTCGAGACGAACGCCCGTGAACGCGCCCGCGTCGACGCCCGTTTGTTTCG
>JAFSFF010000431.1 GCA_017435375.1 Thermoguttaceae bacterium | reverse complement strand
GAATAAAAGCGCTATGGAGTTTCGTTTTATATTCTTCAGCGGCGAGAGCGGTCGAGAAACCGTTCAAATTCGCGGTCGCGGCGACGGCGCCGAGCGCGGTCGTCGCCATAAAATCGCGGCGAGTCCATTGACGTTGCATATCGTTCGTTCCTTTCGCAAACGGACGTCGAAAACGCGTTCGAACAATAGGAGTTCCAACGGTTTCCGACGATTCGGTTCGTTCGTCGTCGACCGCCCCGACGGCGCGATTTTCCGGCGTTCCCAACGCGCTCGCGTCGAAAAACGACGCGCAACGTTTGCAAACTCAAGCGCTTTCCCTTATTAATAAGGAAACGGAAGTCGAAAATCGCCGTTCTGGCGGCGCTACATTCCTAAAAATCCGAACGTTTTAACGTCCGTCGCGAACGACGCGACGCCAATAACGCCTCGGAACAACCGCGATTATACCAAACGCGACGTCCGATTGCAAGCAAATTGCGCTTGAAAAAAAAGTTTTTTTGCGTTTTCCCTCCGTTTCGCTCGCCATCCCCCGACAAATTTTATTTATTTTGTCTATTTTCCCGTTTCATCAGAACGCAACGTTAAAAAACGCCGCGCTCCTAAACGCGGCGTCGTTAAATTTCCTTGCTCAACGGTAGTCGACGTCGCCGACGATCGGCAAATCGTCGAGCGATTCTAAGTTAAAGAGTCGTAAAAATCGGGACGTCGTCGAGTAAAACGCAATCTTTTTCTTATCGACGACGCGTTTTTCTTGCGCGACAAGTTCCCGTTTGACCAGTTGCGAGAGCGCGCCGGTCGCGTTGTTCCGCGTTTCGAGAATCTCGTCGAGCGAAATCGGCTGCCGATACGCGATCAACGCCAAAACGTCGATCATCGTTTGCGTCAGCTTAAATTCCTTCGTCTTCCCGCCGAGGAAACGAGCCGCCAGCGCGTCGAACTCGGATCGCAACGCCATCCGAAATCCGTCGCCGTCGCGAACGATCCGATAAGGCGCGCCGTCTCGCCAATACCGCTCGTTGAGGTCGGCGAGCGCTTCGATCGCCTCGGTTTCGGACACGTTGCGCATCAGTTCGGTCGCGCGGGCCAACGTCAGCGGTCGGTTTTCTCGGTCGCCGACGAAGAGCATCGCTTCGAGAATCGACGCCGGGCCGCTCGGCGCGCGCCGTCCTCCGGTCGCCTCGACGCTTTTCTCGCCGCCGTCGGAGTTTTCGCTTCTTTCGCCGCTTCTATAGTTTTGCTTGTCTCTCCCATCTTGCCCATTTTGACCGCGCGACGCGCTTTTTCGTTCGAAATCGGAGTCGGCAACGCGAGAACGCTCGAACTTTTCGCCCGCTTCGCGCAAAAAATCGGCGTCGTTTTGGAGTAAAACGCCGTCGAGCGACTCGCGCCGCTCTTGTTCGAGGTCGCGTCGAAAACGTTCGGCTTCCGATTCGTCGTCCTCGTCCGCAACTTCGCCGCTTCCGCTTTCTTCCGCCTCCGCGTCAAAAAGCGACCGCAAACCGCCCGCAAACGCGTCGTCGAACGCATCGACCGCGCGCCGCGACTCGGAATCGGTTGAAAAGCTCGCAAAAAAGGCGTTTTCGTCGTCGAATTCGCCGTCGGAAGCCGCCAATTCGCCGTTTAAGTCGTTCGAATCTACTTCGCTTGCCGAATCCGTTTCTTCTTTTTGGTCGACCGATTCTTCCCGATTCGCTGTTTTTAACGATTGTTCAGGCGCGACCGGCGCGTTTCCAACGTCGATCGAAAACGCTCCCGACGCGGAAACGACGCGGAAACGCCCGGGCGCGACGAAACGACGTTCGTTTTCGCCGTTTCGCGCCGTTTGCGCCGTCGTTCTATGTTGCGTTTCCTCGCCAAATCGCGCGACTTCGCCATTTTGCGCCGTCGTTTTAATCGTTCGTTCTTCGCCCAACGGCGCGTCTTCTCGCTTCAAAGGTTCATTCCTCTTCGAAAAGATAGTCGACGTCTTCCCCCTCGTCGCCCGAACCGAACTTCGCGGCAAGAGCAATTCGCGCGACGTCGCCGATCAAACGGAATACGCCGGATTTAACGACGTATTGCGCGTCCAGTCGGTTGCCGTCGATCTTATACTCGACCGCCAATCGAGCGTCGTCCGCTTCCGCGATTCGTTCGAGCGTCTTGCGAGCGACGACGGGCGTTCCGTCGTTCTCCGCGACGACTCCGAGGAGCCAAGTTCCCAGCGGAGCGACGGCGAACTCGACGCGTCTCGGAACGGGCGTTTTCGTTTGCGACGCGGCGGCGATTCGCGCAAACTCGGCGTCGACGTCGCTCGAATCGATTCCGGCGACGACCAAAATCGCGTCGCCGCTCGTTCCCCAACGAACGGCGAACGTTTTGTCGCTCCAACGCGCGGCAAGCGGTTCCGGCAAATCGGCGTCCAATTCGGCGAACGGAACGTCGAGTTTGGAAACGACGAATCCTTCGACGGTTTCGGCGTCGAGTTTAACGAATTTAGCGATTTTTTCAGCGTTTTCCGCTTCGTCTTTCTTCAAATTGTCGAAAATTTTCCGCGCGACGACGGTCAACTCGCTTCCGTCGACCGGCGCGAACGCCGTCGAAAACCAAACGCTCGACGCGTCGCAAGCAAACGCGGAAGCGGCGTCGAACGTTCCGTCGGCGCCCGTCGATTTCGCGAATTTTTCGACGACGGCGAACAATTCTTCCGCCAACGCTCGTTCTTCGTCGGAGTCGAGTCCGATTTCCAACGCGTTTCTTAAATTATCGAACGCGACCGCTTGCTGTTTCGCAAGGAACTCGCGTTCGAACGCGGAACGTTTGCCCGCTTGAACGGCGGCGAAAACGGCGTTCGGCGTCTCGGCGATCGCGCCCCAACGGGTCTCGGCGTTTTGCGCTCCGGCGAACGTTTCGGACAACGGCGAACCGTCCTTGCAAACGACCGCGCAATCGCAAACGACGTCGCCGGTCGCCGCGTCGACGTTAAGCGTCCAAGAAACGCGTTCGAGCGAATCGAAAATCGCCGAATAATACTCGAGCGTCGCGTCGAATTGTTCGAGGGCGGCTTCGTCGTCGGTCGGCGCGTTCTCGGCGGCCTTTTGACGCAACGCCGCGAACCCGGCTTCGAGCAGTTCTTCCGGAAGCGCGGTCAACTCGACTTGAAACGACAGCGCGCCGTCGCAGTCGAGCCAAAGGCTCGGCTCGGTCGTCGGAACGGCGTTTTCTTTCCCCGCTTCGCAAATAAAGAGCCAACCGTCCTTTTCGAGCAGGCGGAGGCGCGGCTCGTCGCCGAAAAACGTTCCTTCCGCCGTCGTTTCGATCTTTTCTTTCAAGTCGGAAGCGCCGACAAATTCAAGTTTTTCGACGTTCGCGACCGGCAAAAACGCGAACGGAACGACTTCGGAACCGTCGGTCGCGACGACGAGTCCGAACGGCTTTTCGCGGTCGACGCCTTGAACGTCGCCGTAAATCGCCCGCGCCGCCTCGACCGCTTCGACAAATTTCATTTCCTGCGCGACCCGTTCCGCGGCCGCCCAAGCCGCGTCGTATCCGACGCTCGCGACGACGGCGACCGGACGCCAATCTTTCCCGTCGGTCGTTTCGTCCGCCGACGCCGTTTGAACGCCGCGCCCCGCCGTCGCCGCAAACGCCGCAAACGCTATAATCGTCGCAAGCCAACCCGTTTTTCGAAACGTCGCGACGCTCCGACGTCCTCCGTTTTCTTGACGATACCGCATTTTCATCGTTCGTTCCTCGTATCTTCGCTCGAAATTTTAACTTGTTTTCGCTTCGACGCCGCTTTGAGGCGCCGCCTATATTAATTAAAGACGACGCGACGCTCCTCTTTTTAACGTCCCGCCGCTAAATTTATCGAAAAAAGCGTCTTTTTCGCCTTGTCGTCGATTTATCGCCGTCGGCGCGGTCGCTTTTTTGTTAATTTTAAAAAATCTCCGCCCAAAAGTCAAGACGACGTCCTCCGTTCCGCCTTCCCTTTCCTCCTCGCCGCGTTTTTTACCCCCTCCTCCTTTCTTTTTTGAAAAGCGTTTTCGAGGTGAAAACGTTTCCTCTTTCTTCCGAGATCGCTTTCCCAGCAATTTCATCTATTTTCGAAACCGCTCTTGCTCCGCGAAGATAATTTCGCTAAACTCCCTCCGTCGTTTATTATTAAGGTCGCGCTTTTATACCTCGCCGTTTCCCTCCTTTCCCTTTTTCCTCTTTTCTTACCAAGCGATGCAATCCTTTCGTTTCCCCAACGCGTCTCGATTTGCGCCGATTTTCACAGGTCGTCAAGCGCCGCCCGCGACGCCGAACGCGTCGACCTCGCCGACCGAGGCCTTTTTCTCCGAATTTGAATCTTCGTTCGCGGAAGCGGCCCGACGGCGCCTCGCTCCGACGGCGGAAGTTCTTTTCGACCGTTTTGGGTTCGCGACGCTCGACGATTTCGCGCGGCGTTTTGAAAGTTCGAACGACGTTCCTTCCGAAAACCTCCTTTTCGCCGACGAACGCGGCGCCCGCTATCTCTTGATCGCGCCGACGACGACTTTTCGCCTCCTTTTCGACGCGGCGCTCGGCTTCGACGTTTCGGCGCTGTGCGCAAACGACGCGCTTTGGAACGATTTTAACGCCGACGCGCAAACTCGATTAACGTCTTTTGAAAAAGAAGCGTTCGCGCAAGAGGCGGAATGTTTCGCGGCGTTTTCCCCCGTCGCGCTCCTTTCTTCGCCTCCGACCGCCGTTTCGCTCCGCCCGACCTCCGTTCGCGCCGCGCTTGACCTCGACGACGCCTTATTTTATTGGGAACGTCGCTTCGTTCGCCTTTCCGACCGACTTTTCCCTTGGACGCTCGTCTTTTCGACGCGTTTCCTCGCTTCGACGGTCGCCGACGCGTCCGTCCGCGAATCCTCGGAACCGTCGACGAAGCGTTCCGCTCTTACGTCGACGCCGCCTTCCGATTTTCTCCAGGCGCCGCCTTTCGATAATCGCACGACGTTAAAGCCGACCGCGCGTTTTTTCCCTTCGGTCGCGCCGCGACGCTCCGCCGAACCGTCAATTTCGCCCCAAACGATTTCATCCGAGTCGCCGGAAACGCCGTCCGTCCCCGCGTTCGAACTTGCCGTCGTCGTTGAACGAGGCGAAATGTCGGCGGAATCTTGGCGCCGTCTTAAACCGGGCGACATTTTAACGACGGACGTTCCGGCGAACGCTTTATTTCTTGGGCTTGTCGACGACGCGCCTCGTTTCTTATGCCGCCCCGGTCTTTTTCGAGGCGCCGCGGCGGTTCAAATCAAAACGCGAGCCGACGACGCGCGCGAATGACCGCCGTTTAGCGCCGCTTGTTAAAAAAAATAAAAAAATATAAAAAAGGCCCTTTACATTTCTCGAAAGCGTGATATGATTATGTGTGTTAAGGGGGTGAGCGGCAAACCCAACCGCCTCGCTTCTCTTAAAAACATCAAGGCTGAGTAGCTCAGTTGGTTAGAGCGGCGGCTTCATAAGCCGTAGGTCACCGGTTCAAGTCCAGTCTCAGCCACTTGCTCAAACGTTTGTTTTACAGGCGTTTGAGCTTTTTTTTTCTAAAAACGCTTCGTTTCTTTTTTTCAAACGACGCCGACTTTTATTGCGACCTTAATTTGTTTTTTTCTATTCGTCGGCGCGCAACCTCGTTTCTCGTCGCTTGGAACCGAACGATCGCCGCGCGCTGCCGCCAACTTCCGATCTTTTTCGCTTACGATCGCGCGTTTTTTACCTTCGCGGGAGTAAGATATTCGTTTTGTATTTCTAACGGTTGATTTTTTTTCGCGCGTCCCTTCTAATTGCGCTTAGGAAGCGAAAAAATTGGCGCTTTATCGTCAAAACCGGTGATTTCGCTCCGTTCTTTCCACTTTTTCGAGGAGTTCTAAGCAATGGCAATCGTTACCTTTACGTCGAACGCGTCGACCGGAGCCGGTTCGCTCGCCGAAGCGGTCAAAAACGCGTCCCCCGGCGACGTTGTCCGTCCCGACGAAACCGTTTTCGAACGCGGTTCGACGATAGAAATCGTTTTGGCTGGGCAACTTAACGTCGATAAAAACTTAACGCTCGACGCCTCGCCCTTCCGCGTTCGCCTCGACGGCGGCGCCGCCGCGCGTTGTTGTTATGTCGCAAACGGAGTCGTCGCCAAGTTTACGGCGTTCGATTTTGTCGGCGGCGCCGCGTCGACGTCGGGCGGAGGCGCGCAAATCGAATCGGCGGCGTTTGCAACCTTTAACCGCTGCCTTTTCGCCGGTTGTGAAGCAAATTACGGCGGCGGAATCGCCGTTCAAGCGAAGGGTCGCGCGACCCTTAACGACTGCGCCGTCGTCGGGTGTCGAGCGACGAGCGATTTTGGCGGCGGCGTTTACGCGTCGGGCGATCTCGTTCTAAACGGAGTTACCGCAATAGGTTGCATTTCGCCAAATAAGAACGACGTCTTCGTTAATTCCAAGGCGTCGTTCGTCGGACGCAACTCGATAATCGGCGCTTTTCGAAAAGCGACGGCCGCGATCTCGCGCGTCGTCGGCTCCGTCGTCGACGTCGCGCCGTCTAACGTCGGCTTCGTCGCGTCGCCTCCCGACGATTTAACGGTCGCCAACTGGAACGCCAACTCTTGGCAAAATTGGAATTTACATTTACTCGACGACGCGAGCGACTTCCCGTCGCCGTATCGCGACGCGGGCGACGTCGACGCGGCGTCGGAATACGATCTCGACGGGAACTTTCGCGGCCGCGAAACCAACGGCGCGGCGTCGCGTAGTCCCGGCGCTTACGAAACGATTCAAGCCGATTTGTTTTGGATCGGCCGCGACGCGACCGTCGTAAATTTCGCCGTCGGAGCAATTTGCAACGCGTCCGCGTCGCCAAACATAAACATCGCCGAGATGGAAACGTCGTTCGCAAAACG
>JAFSFF010000430.1 GCA_017435375.1 Thermoguttaceae bacterium | reverse complement strand
GGCGTCAACGGCGTCCCGGTGAAAACGGGCGAAGAGTTCATCACCGCCGTCGAAGAACACGCGCCGGGCGAAACGATTACGCTCAACGTTTTGCGACGCGGACAAAAAATCGAACTGCCGGTCGTCCTTAAATAACCCCCGCTTCGCCCAATTTAGCGCGCCGTCGTTTTTTTCGCGACGACGCGCTTTTTTGCGCCGTTTTTCAATCTAGTCGTCCAAAGCGCCCTTTTTTTCTTCGTCAAAACTCCGACGCTGCGTTCGCCGATCGCGCTTTGACCGCGGTCGCGTTCTCTCGTTAAAATCCTAAAAACTCCGTTAAAACGCGCAAACCGCTCTTGAAACGCCTCTAAAAATTTGAGATAATAAGAGAAATACTCAACTTGAAGGCGCGATTATGCAGATTGTACCGTTTTTACCCAACACTCCGTTTTTCCGACGTTCGTTTTTAAAACGCCGGTTGCGCGTTTGCGCTCTTGTCGCGCCCTTTTCGATCTTCTCCCCGCTCCTCTTCCCCGGTTGCGCCGGCGTTCCTTCCGAACCGACGCCCGAATTGTCGGTCGGGACGTACAACGACGCGGCGCCGAATCCGCTTTTCGTTCAAACCGCCGATCCGGATTACCTTTGGAACGCGGTCGTCGACGTCGTCGACAATTACTTCGAAATTAAGTTTGAGACGCCGATTCGAGTTTTTGAACGAGAAACGGAAAACGGCGAACGCTTTACGTCGCGCGCCGAAGGCCGAATCGACACGAAACCGACGATCGCCGCCGGTTGCTTGGAGCCTTGGCGCAAAAATTCCGTTACTCGCGACGACCGTCGATTGGCGACTTTTCAAACGATTCGTCGTTCCGCGGTCGTTAGAGTCGTCCCCGACGCCGCCGGTTACCTAATTTACCTTTCCGTTTATAACGAAATTGAGGATATGAAGACGGCGATGGGGGCGACGATCGGCTTCAACCAAAATTACATCGACGATTTTTCGCATTTGACGCAACCGATCGGCGAGCGCGCCGCCTCGAAGGGCTGGATTCCGATGGGTCGCGACGCCAACCTCGAAAAGCGAATGCTCGAAGAAATCGCTTGGCGGCTCGGTAATCCGCCGACGCTGTTAAACGGTTCGGCGCCGCTCAAACCTTAACGGCGTCGCTTCGTCGTTATTTAAACGAACGCGCCCTTCCTTGACGCGTTAAATTTCACTCGTTTTAACGCGTCGAGAAAAGGCGCGGGCTTTACTAATTCTTTTTATTTTAACGATCGCGTCAATAATTCAGCGTTTCGTTCTCTAAATTAGCGCCGACGCTCGCAGCTTCTTCGCCGTTCGTCGGCGGCGCGACGTTCGTTTCTTCGTCCTTGCGTCGACGTTTACGTTCGGCGGCGGCGCGAACGGAGCGAAGTTTCAAGTGAATATTGCGAATCCGCCGAATCAAATTCGCCTCTTCTTCGATTTCTTGTTCTAAAAGGCTCAATTCGCTCAAATATTCGTCGCTCGCCGAGAAATTTCCCGTCGTTTCCCAACAATCCTCAAGAATTTGCTCGTACGCGCGATCTTCGACCGAAACGAATTCCGGCTCCCAATCCTTCGCGGCGTTTTCCGCTTCTTCGTCGGAGACGACGCGGTTCGCGACGCGATCGGCGTTCAGCTGCGTTTCCCAATAGCGATCGGCGTTCGCGAGGAGCGTTTCGTCGTCGACGCGACGCCCGTTCGCTTCGTTCCAAAGTCGCGAGCCGTCGTCGTCGCCGACGATCGGTCGCCGCGTTTTCGAGGTCGATTTTGCGCGCGTTTTCGTCTTTTTCCCGCGTTCGCGAACTCGTTTGGCGCTTTCGTCGCCGTTTGCTTCGCCGTCGCCGAGTTCAAAAAGGAAACCGTCGTTAAAATATTCCGATTTTAACGCTTCAAAAACGCGTTCTTCCGTCTTTTGCTCGTTCGTTTCCTCGTCGTTTTCGTCGTTCTTGTCGACCGTTTCCGGTCGATTCGATTCGAGATTCGCGTTCGTTTCGGCGGCCGCCGTCGCTTCCGCGCGTTCTTTCCAAGCGTCGACGCGTTCCCAACGGTCGCCGCGACTCGACGCCGACTCGACGAATTCCGCTTTTCCTTCTTCGGCGACGGCGTCTTCTTCGTTCGCCTTTTCCCAAACCTTCAAGTTTTGCAGAAGGCGCGCTTCCAACGCCGCGTCGACGTCTCCGACGCTTTCCTCTTCGTCCGCTTCTTCGTCGAAAAATTCGCGCGACGTTCCGCCTTCGACGGTCGCGTCCGTTTCCCAAGCGTCTCGTTCGTTCGCTTCGTCGCGTTCCTCCGACGCGACGACGTTCGGGAAGTTCGCGACGCTATCGTCGTCTTTTCCGCGCTCTTCGCGTTCGTTCTCAACGGCGACGGCGTCGTTATTTTCGGCGTTTTCGCTAAAATCGTCGCTTTTACTTTCTTCCAACGCGCCCCAAGCGTCAAAACCGCCGTTTTCTTCCTCGTCGTCTTCGAGCGTTCCAAACTCGACGACGTCGCTCAAGTCGCCCGTCTTCAAACGCGGCGCCTCTTCCGGCAAATTCAGCAAATGCGCCCAAGCGCGTTCGACGAGCGACGCGTCGATCGTTCGCCTTTCGAGCGACTCGGTCGTCAAACGTTCCGCCGCCGTCCAATCGCCGTCAAAACCGTTTCTTTCGTCAAATTCGATTCTTTTTCCGCTCTCTTGCGCCGTTAAAAAGAGCGCGCGGTCGCACAACTGATTCGCGACTCTCGGCGATCCCTTGCAAAAATCGGCGACCTTTCGCTTCGCTTCGCTCGTAAAGACGAATTTACCGGCGACTCGCCGCGTCTCGCAATCGATATAATCCGCAATTTCGGCGCTTTCGAACGCGTCGAGATACGAGCGCGAAACGATCCGCTGTTGAAACGGATACAACGGCGGCAAGTTTAAACGTTCCTCCAAGACGGACGTTCCGAATAACGCGACGCAAATCTGCGACGCCGCCGCGGCCCCTTGATCGACAAAAGAACGCAGTTCGTCGAAGACGCGGAACGGCAAATTTTGCGCGTCGTCGATCAATAAAACGCAACGTCGGCGCTGCGAACGTTCGAGATAATCGAGCGCCATCAACCGCAATTCCGTTTCGTCGCAACCGCAAAACGTTTGCCGCAAACCAAACAAGAACTGTTGCCAAAACGACTTAGCGTCGATTCGACGCGTCGGCGAAACAACGGCGACCAAACTTTCCGCTTCAAACTCGGCGGCGAGGACGCGCGCCAACAGCGTCTTCCCCGTTCCGGTCGCGCCGACGACGAGCGCGACGCCTTCGTTCCGACGCAAACAACGCGCCGTCGAGCGTCTCGCTTCTTCGATCGCCGCCGCCGGAAAATAAACCCGCGAATCGGGCGTCGATAAGAACGGTCTGCGCGCGTCCCGATTTTCTCGATATTCCATTTTGTCGCCTTCCTTAGCGTTCGTTTCGATCGTTCCTTCCGATCGCAAGGCGTTTTCCGCGATTCGTTCGCGTCGACGTCGTTTTTTGCCGCCGCCCGCCCCGTTTCGCGACGCCGTTTGCCGCAAAACGCCTACTTCGTTACTATCGACGCGTCGTCCGAAAAAACTTTCGCCTTTTTAGAAAATTCCCTTAAAAAGGCGCGACCGTTAAAGCCGTTCCATTTTACGTCGCGACGACGAACGACGACGCTTTCGCGCCCTTTCCTTCTATTCCCCCTATCTTCCCCACATATCTCCGGCGACTTGAACAACATTAACGATATTAACGATTTTTCACCTCTTCTTCCCAAATCCGAAAGACGAGAAGCGCCCAAAGCCGCGCCGCGTGATCGAATTCTCGATTCTCGTGTTCGCGAATCAACCGTTCGACAAATTTTTTATCGAAAAACGGCTCCGCGTTCGACGATTCGCTCAAAAGCGCGTCTTTCAGCGTTTTATTCAACGGCCCGCGGAACCAAGCGTCGAGCGGAACGCCGAAACCGGTTTTCGGGCGCGCGTCGATTTCCGGCGGCAAGAGGTCGCGACAGGCTTCGCGAAGGACGTATTTTCCCTTTTTTCCCCAAAGTTTATATTTTAACGGAATTTGCAACGCCAACTCGACGACGTTCGGGTCGAGCATTGGGGCGCGAACTTCCAACGAACTTCGCATCGACGCGACGTCGACCTTCGTCGTCAGGTCGCCCGGCATATACGTCAGCAAATCGACGAAGGAAATCGCGCTCGTTAGGTCGCGCCCCTTAAATTTTTGAAACGCGTCTTGCAAAAAATCGACGCAATCGAGTTCGTCGGCGCTCGGTCGGGTTCCGTCGGGCCGCAAACCGCCGTTCAATCCGCCGTAAAAATCCGTTTTTTTCGCGCATTCGGCCCAATATTCACCGCTTAACAAGGAGTGCAAACGCTCGCGGTTGAAAATGGCGATCCATTGCAAATATTGTTCCAGCGCGTCCATCCCGACGGTTTCCAAGAACCGCCGCGCTCGGCGCAACGGCGACCGTTGCCGAACGGAATTCGGAATCGCGCCTCGGAGCGGCCCGGCCAAAAATCGACGCAACGTTTTCGGCGCTCTATTAATTAATAACGACAAACGAACCGCTTTATACCGGTCGTACCCGCAAAACAGCTCGTCGCCGCCGTCCCCGCCGAGCGCGACGGTCGCTTCCCGACGCGTCGTTTCGCAAAGATACCAAGTCGGAATCGCGGAACTGTCGGCGAACGGCTCCCCGTATTCGCGAACGAGCGGCGTCAAAATCGTTTCGGCGTCCGGTTCGACGAAAAATTCGGTATGTTCCGTTCCAAACAGCGCCGCCGTTCGTCGCGCAAAGGGCGTTTCGTCGTATTCCTTCTGCGCGAACCCGATCGAAAACGTTCGAATTTTCTTCTCGGAAAACTGTTTCATCAATCCGACGACGACGGTCGAATCGACGCCGCCCGACAAAAACGCTCCGAACGGCGCGTCGCTCCGCATTCGCAACCGCGTCGCGTCCTCGAGTCGCCGCCTCAATTCGCGCGTCGTTTCGGCGAAGGAACGGTTCGTAAAATCGTTATTTTCGACAAATTCCGCCGTCGTTCTTCTTAACGCGCCTTCGCCGTCTCCCCCGTCTTGCCCAAACCAACCGTCTTCCGCTCCGAAGCGCGCCGCTCCCAACGCTCCGCTTTTCAACGCTCGCTCGACGTCGCCCGGCGCGTATTTCCGTTTTTCGTCAAAATCGGCGACCTCTTCCGCTTTCCAATACCGCTCGACCGTCAAATCTTTCCCATCTTGCCAAATCAAGAACGACGCCGGCGGCAATTTGGCGATTCCGCGATAAATAGTTCGGGGATATGGAACGTATTGATAAGTCAAATATTGCCGAAGCGCGGTCAAATCGAGTTCTTTCGGAACGTCCGGAAAGAGCGTCAGCGCCTTCAATTCGCTGGCGAAAAGGAGTCGTTCCGTTTCGACGCGGTAAAATAGGGGTTTTTTACCGATTCTATCGCGAGCGATCAAGAGCCGTTTTTTTCGCGAATCCCAAATCGCAAACGCGAACATCCCGTTCAGCTTCGGCAGGCAGTCGACGCCGAACTCCTCGTAAGCGCGCAAAAGAACCTCGACGTCGGTTTCGGTGCGAAAATTCCGTCCGCGTCGCTTTAATTCGTTGCGAATTTCGATATAATTGTAAATTTCGCCG
>JAFSFF010000429.1 GCA_017435375.1 Thermoguttaceae bacterium | reverse complement strand
CGAATTCGGGGTAATCGGGGGCCGTCGTTTCGGGCGCGTCTTCCCAAGGCGGGACGCTTTCGAGTTGCGAGTCGGACATCGTTGAATTTTCCGTTTCGTTAAAATGAGGGGATTGGGGGGAACGCGGGGCCCGAGACGTCGGGGCGAACCGTCGGCGAACGCTTAAACGGCTTAAACGTCGGAGCGCCGCCGTTCAAAGATAGCGTTTTTTCGCGGGGACGGCAAGACGAAAAATTTTTTCCGAACGTTTTTGCCGCGTCGCCGGGAAGAAATAAGGGGAAAAAGAACGCGGAGGGAAAAGCGGAAAAGGACGCGGAAACGAGAAAGAGCGCTCGACGGCGGAAAAGGACGCGGAAACGAGAAAAGACGAAACGTCGCTCGACGCGTTTTCCGGCGCAAAACGGCGGAGACGGTCGAGCGGCGTTTTAAAGCGGCGGCGTTAACCGGCGTTATTTCGCGACTTCGGCGCCGTCGAGTCGCCAAGCGTCGCGCCATTCGAGGAACGGAACGCCCTTTTCGTCGAACTGAATCGGGAGCCAAATATAACGACCGTCGATCGCGTTTTGCGGGTTCCAACGGTCGCCGATAAAGACGCAAATCTTCTTTTCCGGAACGTTAAGAACGTAAGAGCTTTGCGACCAAAACGTCTTCGCGACCTCCGCTTCCGTCCCGCGGCAAGGGTTGCCGAGTTCCGTCCAAGGGCCGAGGATATTGTCGGCGACCGCGAGGCGCGCGGCGTTCGGTGCCCAGCCGGTGCAGTCGGACGCGAAGAGCCAATACTTGCCGTCGCGTTTGAAAATCGCCGGCGCTTCGTAGTAACGACCCGAGAAAGCGCGGGCGTATTCGCCGTCCCAATCGAGATAATCGTCGGTCAACGGCGCGATATGCAGCGTTCCGTTGCTCTCCGACGAGTAAATGTGATAGGCGCGTCCGTCGTCGTCTTGGAAGAGCGTCATATCGCGAGCCTCCTGACCGCCTTCGAAGTCGGCGCGGTAAAGGAGATTCGTCGGATAATCGGGCGTCCAACCGGTCTTGATTTTGCCGGTCGCGAACATTTCGTCCAACGCTTTGCGCTCGTCGGCGGAGAGCGGTTTTTTGTCGGCGTCGGCGACGTTCGACGGCCAATCGCCGGCGTTCGGACGTTCCGCTCGGAGGAAGCGGTAAGGCCCGGCGACTTTGTCGGCGACCGCGATTCCGGTTTTCGCGTCGCGGTAGGCGCTTTGCGCCCCTTCGAGGTGGAAGAACATAACGAATTTGCCGGTTTTCGCGTTGTAAAGAACCTTGGGACGCTCCAAAATGCAGCCGCGAGCGATCGGACTGGCCGGGTCGTCCGAAACCGGGAGCGCGATTCCTTCGTCGCGCCAGTTGTAAAGGTCGGCGGAAGAATAACAGTGAACGCCGACTTGCGCCGAGTTGCCGAGTTCGCCCTCGACCTTGTGTTCGCCGAAGAGCCAATAACGCCCGTCGTAAATCAAGAGCCCGGCGCCGTGCGCGTTGATTCGGGCGCCCGATTCGTCGAGCCAAATTTCGCCGGGACGGATCGCGTCGACCGGTTTAACGGAGGACGTCGGCGTCGGCGCCGGTTCGTCGGCGAAAGCGAAAAAAACGGAAAAAGCGGAAAGGAAGGAAAACGCGAAACAAAACGAAAGCGCGGCGGTCAAAACGCGGCGAGTCATATCGGGGCCTCCGTCGGAAAAATATGGGGAACAAAAAGAAAAAATGAAACTGAAAACGCCCGCTTCCCGACCTTCGAGCGCGCCGCCGTCCGCCGCCGAAGCGGGAAACTTCGACGGCGGGGAACGCGAAACGTCAAAACGTCGGAAACGTCAAAACGTCGGAAAGGAGCGCGTTTTTGATTAAAACTTAAACGTCGCGATAATCAAAGCGAAAGGACGTATTCGATCAAATCGTCTTGCTCTTGCGGCGTCAGTTTGTCGAGCCGACCGTCGCGGGCGCCGTGTTTCCCTTCGAGGAGCAACTCGCGGACGGTGAGGTATTCGCCGGTGTTCATATAAGGGGCGGTGCGCCAAACTTCGATCAGCGTCGGCGAGTCGAACGCGTCGATGTAGTCGTTGACGTCCTGCGACCCGACGCGGTGGAGGCGCAAGTCGGTGTAATGCGGCGCCGGGTGGCAAATCGCGCAGCCGGTTCGGTCGCTTTCGAAGAGGATTTTGCCGCGTTTCGCCGATTCGCTCAACTCGCCGTCGACGAGGTAAGGACTCGGAACCGGGCGCAACGAACTCAAATATTCGTCGACCGCGCAAGCGTTTTCTTCGTCGGCGTTTTTGAAGAGAATGTGCGTAAACCCGGCGCGGACGGCGGTTTCCGCGTCGGCGCGAATCCCGGAAATCATCGACGGCGGCGTCTCGTGCGAGAGCAACATACTCTTCGAGTTTTTCAGGTTGCCGGTGCCGTCGTTGAGGAGGTCCCAGTTGAAACCGTCGACGCGAGCGTCCGGGTGGCAGGTAACGCAACTTTGCCAATGTTCGAAGCAAGCGGTCGCGTCGTGATAAAGGATTTCGCCGCGACGTCGCGTCGTTAGCGTCGGTTTCGGCGCCAATCGAGCGAACGAGCGGGCGATTTCGACGCCTTTGAGCGGGCGGCGCGGTTCGAGTTCGACGAAACGAAGGGGCGGCCCGGCGTTCGGGTTCGACGCGGTTTCGGCGGCGAGTTTCGCGAACGCGGCGGCTTCGGCGGCGGAGTCGTCCGGGCGGTCGGCGGTCGAATCGGCGTTTTCGGACGTTTCGGCGGCGTCGGCTTGGAGCAAGCGCGGCGGGTTTTCGACCGAAACGTAAGAGTTCGGGTAATATTCGAACGGCGGCGTCAGTTTCAGCGTCGCTTTGCAAATCGCGTCTTCAAAGTAAGATAAGACGTAAACGTCGTCGCCGCGAACGATCGTTTGACGCAACCCCTTCAAACCGAATTTGACGCGGAGGCGAATCGGCAACTGGACTTCGCCGGTCGCGAACGACGAGTACATATAGGCGCCGAAACCGGGGCGCGCCCATTCCGGACGGTCGGCGAGCGTCTTCATAACGCGTTCCAACGGGATGAAAACGATTTCGTCCGTTCCGGCCAACGAAACGACGAGGCGCTTGCCGTCTTCCGAACAAGCGATTCCCCAAGGGTTGCCGGCGCCGAGCTGCTCGTCGTCGAGGAAGAAGACTTCGACGAACTCGCAGGTTTCGACGTCGACGACGAGAAAGACGTTTTCCGCGATCCAACCGCCCGAAACTTGGCTCGTAACGGAGAGATAATTGCCCTGAACCGCCGAAATGAACGCGAATTTGCCGTCCGGCGAAAGCGTCATATCCGTCAAGAGGTTGTGTCCGTTGAGGAAATCGGTTTTCTTGACTTCGCCCGTTTCGAGGTCGATAACGCGCGCCGCCGAACAAGAATAAGAGACGTTGGCGCGCTTGTCGGTAATGCGACCCGCGACGACGTAACGGCGACCGTCCGGCGTCAACTCGGCGCAAAACGGTTCGCGTCCGACGTCCCAACGCCGTTCGACTTTGCCGGTCGCCGCGTCGATTTCGAGCGCCGCGCCTTCGAACTGGAGCGTCGCGTAAACGAGTTCGCGACCGGCAGCGGTTCGCTTGACCGAAACGTCGCTCGGCGTGTGTCCGATCGGATAATCGGCGACGACGCGGAGCGGAAGCGGCGTCGGGACGGTTTGCGCGTCGGCTTCGGCGTTTTCCGGCGCTTGCGCGATTTCGACGATCGCGAGACGACCTTGATGACCGCCGCCGACGATAGCGATTTTCGTTTCGCCCGGGAAAAAGCGCATTTTGTTCGGCTTGAACGGGAGCGGAATCGACTCGGCGTTCGCCGTT
>JAFSFF010000428.1 GCA_017435375.1 Thermoguttaceae bacterium | reverse complement strand
TCGTCGTCTCCTTCTTCGTCGTCGTTCATTCGAGTTTTTTTCGGTCGGCGGGCGGCGGCGCGACTTGCTCCGGCGTTAAACCTAACTCCCGCATTTTATCGAGTTCGCGTTTGCGCTGGATAAGCGCGTCTTCCCAATCGCGCCCCATTTTCGCGTATTCGTCGGCGAGCGTCGTCGTCATCGACTGCAAGCGAATCGCCTGCGCGTCCGCCTCTTTCACCGGGTCGACGTGCTCGAAGCCGTCCCATTGGAACGTAACGACCGGTCGTTTCGGCGTTTGCCGCCCTTGCGACCGTTCGAGCGCCGCGTATTCGTCGAACCAAGCGTAAAAAATCGGACGCATCACCGCGATTCCGGCCGCCTGCTGGTCGAGGCGAATCATTTTATGAAACTCTTGGCAGTCGAGCCGTCCGGACGCGTAGTTGTGTTTCGCGCTGTCGCCGGAAACAAGGTTGACCGGAACTTGAAGCGCCCGACCGATTTCCGACAAAAGTTCGCGCTTAAAATCGGGGTAAGTCGTCGTCGGTTGCTCCGCTTTCAACTGCGAAACCTCGTTGTTTTCCGGGAGCTTCAACATCGCGCCGCGCGTGATCGGCACCTCTTCGAACCAAGCGAGGGATTCGGCTTCCCCTTCCTCGTCCGCCGCCGACGTTCCGCCGGGAATTTCATCGCTGGTGATAACGGCGGCGAAATCCGCCGCGACTTCCGCCGCCGTTACAACGGCTAACGTGTAACGCCGCAGAAGCGCGAAAAGGCGTAGCGCCGGGGCGATTTCAGGCGCTCCCCGGTGTTGCTCCGACGTAACGCGCCGGAACCAATGGACGACGTCTTTCGCGTCGTAAACTTTGGCGTCGTTGAAGTAGGACGCGCTCCGGCGTTGCGACGTCCCGAAACGTTCCGGGTCGAAACCGAGGTCGCCGGGGTGCGACGTCGCGACGCGGTAGGAAACCGGGTTGCCGAAATCGTCGAGCGCGATACCGTCGACGTCGCGCGGGTCGGGGCGGTAATAATCGGCGCAAACGCGCTCCGCGTCGAGCGGGACGACGTCGAGCTTGATTCGCCCCGGCAAACCCGGATTATTGCAAAGAATGGCAAACGCTTCGCCGTCTTGGTAACGCGCGAACCGCATCGCCCGCAACTTCTCGGCGAGCCGAATTTCCTCGCTCCACTCGCAAAACGCCCACTCGATTTGTTGCCGGTCGCGGCGCGTTCGGTCGTCGGCGTCGACAATTTGTAAACGCGGGCCGCTTCCGACGACGGCGTTGGCGATCGTCAGTCCGAGTCCGGTCGCGTAGCAGTTGTTCGCGACTTCGTAACGCGCCCGTTCGCGGAGTTTGCGCCGCGTTTCCGGGTCGAGCGACGCGTCGACGCTCCGCGAGTCGGCCCCGCTCCAAAATCGGTCGAGGTCGCTTTCGGGACGCGTCGCGTCGTAACGAGTCGAGCGCAAAAAACGTCGCCGAACGGGCCGAACGACCGCGCCCGCTTTCGGAGCGACGGCGACGGCGTTCGCTTGCGTTTTTCCGCCTTGTTTTTTCGAGTTTTCAGCCATACCGATATTATATCTAAATACTTGAAAAATAAAAGTTTAAACATTCCAAAAACCGGAATTTTGTAATAGTTCCAGCCCCCGCCGCCCGGTTGTAACGACTCAAACAAAAATCGGAGCTTTCGGCGTCGTTAACCCGCGACGCGGCAAGCGGTTAAGCGAAAATTTTTCGAGTTTTTTCGGGAAATTTTCTAAAAGCCGCTTGCAACATTCTTTAAAGATGCTATAATTAAAGAGTCGAGGGCAAGGGGCCTTCGAAACAACTTTTTTCCACTACCCACAAGGGAGGTTAAAATGTTTTTCAAAGTTGTCTATCGCGTTAACGACGCCGACAAGAAGGGTTTGACTATCACCAAGAGTTACAATCGCGCTTTCCGCGCGATGCCCGACAACGGTTCCGTTACGAGGGTTATCCTCGTCGGGTTTCGGGTCGACAGGCGGACGAAAGTCAAACTCCGGATTGAAAAGCGTCTGACGAGATAACGCTACCCCCTCGAAAGTCCCGCCTTCGCAAGAAGGCGGGGCGATTTTTAACGCGACGGAGGAAACGATGGGAATTAAAGAACTGCGAGAAATTTACGGGCCGAAAAGCAAAGCTCCCGCCGTTATCGCGCGAGCCGTTTGCGCCGAATGTCCGGGCGGCGCCCGCCTTTACGAAATTCGGGACGCGCTTCGCGTCGCCAAAGCGACGTCGCCGGAACTCGAACCGCTTTACGCGGCGGCGACGGAAGCGTTGCAAGAGATGAAAACGGCTATCGCCAAGAGATACGACTTGAAAACGAGTGAAAATTATGTCGCGAAATAAACAAGATTACGTCGTCGAAGACGACTTGGCCGACGATTTGATGAACGAACTCGCGCTCGCCGACGAAGAGCTTGCCGAGTGGCGCGATCAAAAGGTCGCCCAACTTCGCGAAAAAGCGGAGCGCCGTCGAACCGGTCGCAAACCGTTTCCGGAAAAGCGGCGGCGAACCAACCGAATTTCCGTAAGTTTCAACGAAGCGGAGTTCCAAACCGTGCAAGATTACGTCGGCGAACGCGAAACCGCCGAAGTTTTGCGCGAACTCGTTTTAGGAGCTATCGCGCAAAAGAACGCCGAATAAACCGCGACGCGTCGGGGCTTCCCGGCGCGTTTTTTGTCGTCCGCGCCTCAAAAACGCGGCCGGCTCTTTTATGGAGAAAAAGCTATGCCGGTTAAAGATTTACGCGAAAAATACGGAAACATCAAACGAACTCGCTCGCTCCTCAACAAGGCGATTCGCCAAGAATGCGCCGGAGCGGACGGGGTGTTGTCGGCGCTCGATTTCGCCGCGCAACGTTGTCAAACGTCGAAAGATTGGGCCGAAATTTACGAAATCTTGCTCTCCGCGCGGGGAGCGATGACGGCGGAAATCGCCCGCCGATACGATTTTAAGTCGGAGACCGAAACGAATGAGCAAAATCAAACTCCTTGAAAACACCGACGACGCCGG
>JAFSFF010000427.1 GCA_017435375.1 Thermoguttaceae bacterium | reverse complement strand
TTTGGAAACGGGCGCTCGGCGATTTTTTCGACCTCTTCGACCGACGGTTCGTCGCTTGGAGTTGCGTCTCCGGTTTGATTTTCGGCGCGATTTTCGCTTCGTTGTCGCGCGGCGCTTCGGTCGCGGCGCTCGTCGGATTCGTCGGGGCGTTGGGCGTTCTCGCGATTCGCAAAGAGGGGCGACGTTATTGGCCGGCCGTCGCGGCGACGGGCGCGGTCGGCTTGGCGCTGGTTCTTTGGACGGGCTTGGCGCAACGGGTCGACGCGCGGATGGCGACGCTTGTCGAGGAAGATTTCGAAACGGGCGAAACGGCGGTGGAAAGCGACGCGCGTTGGGAGAATTGGCGTTCCGCCGCGAAAACTTCTCGCGAATATCCTTGGTTGGGCGCCGGGTTGGGAACGTATTATATCGCGAATTATTGCAACGACGAAGCGCTTAAATACAACGCGTTGTTTTATTACGCCGAAAATTCGTTGGTGCAAACGCGTTTGGAAATGGGAAAGGTCGGCGTTTTACTGTACGTTTTAACTTACGTCGCGCTTTTGTTCGGCGTCGGGCGTTTGCTCGTCGGCAAGCGAAGCCGCGAGACCTTGGCGATCGGTTGCGGCGGAGTTTGTCTTCTGGTTGGGCAATTTATCGCGTCGATGGGCGATTTCGGCATTTATTTTTCGGCGAATCTTTTCCTTTTCGCGGCGCTTTGCGGGTCTTGCGTCGCTCGAAAGAACGCTCGGAAATGGGAAAAGTTGGAGGCGGCGCGAGCGAAAGCGGAGACGCGTTTGCAAGCGACCCGCGACGAGCGGCGAGCGGTTCGGCGCGAACTGATCGGCGCGACGGCGATTTCCGCCTTGCTGATCGGCGTTTTGCTCGGAGGACGTTGGGCGTTGAGCGAGAACGCCGACGCCGTCGAGCGAACGCGGCTGTTGGATAGGCGCGACGAGATTCGACGTTTGATTACGAACGTCGACGCGCCGCGAAATCCCGGCGAAAAAGAGCGTCCTTTCGCGCTTCCGTCGTCGGCGACGCTCGATATCTTGATCGACGATTTGCGTTTGTTTGTCGAACGTCGCGACGACTCGTACGAAGCGCGCGCCGCTTTGGCTTACTTGGAGCTTGCGCGGTTTAGGGTTCGCCGTTTTGAGGAGTGGCGCGAGGCGGACGCGACGGCGACCGACGAAGAGCTTTGGGCGCGAACGCTTCCGGAGTACTGGAAGGCGGCGTTGCGACATTTTCGACGCTTAGGGTTCGTCGCTTCGGCCGAGGCCATTCGTTCGGAGGCGGCGCTCGTCGAGACGTTTCCCGCGATTTTAGCCGATTGGACGGCGGCGCGGCGCGTTTGCCCGTTGGAGGTTGCTTCGCATGTGAAAATCGCCGAAACGTTGTCGGCGGCGACCCCGATCGCTTGGGAACGGGAGCGCGAGGCGGTCGAATTGGCGGCGCGTCGAACCGCGAGGGCGGCGGCGTTCGATTCGCGCGCTCTTCTCAACGCCGGTCGCGAGTTGTTGCGCGTCGACGCCGAAACGCTTTGGCCGAAGTATTGGCGGCGAACGGCCGAATTTTCGAACGAATGTTGGCTGAAAGCGTTGAGCGCGATCGAATTAGGGGTTCCGGCGTCGAAACAAGCGAGGTTTGTCGCCGAGATCGCGCCGAACGATCCGACGAAAGCGCGAAACGCGTTGACGCGTTTTTACTCGAAGAAGGATTCGCCCTTCTTCGGCGTCCTCTTGGAGAACGCGCGGACGACGTTCGAAGGAACGCCGGAGGCCGCGCGCGACGCCGTTTATTATTTCGAACGCGGAAGATTTAACAAATTTAGCGAAAATTACGAGGCCGCCGAAGCGGATTTTCGCAAGACGCTCGAACTGCGGCCCGGCGCGCTCGACGTCGAATTGCAGTTGGCGATTTTACTTTGCGAGCAAACGAGGCTCTTGCAAAAAGACGAAGAATGCGTTAAACTGTTGCAAAGGGTGCGCGCCGACGCGACCGGGTGGCAGGCGCGCCAAGCCGAGATTTGGACGCCGCGAGCCGAACGGAACCTTGCTCGAAGCCAAGCGCGAAAGAGGTTGGCCGAACGAGAGCGGAAAGACGACGGCGAAAAACTCGAACGCTCAAACGACGAGTCGATTTCGGAATCGACGGAGTAACCGCGCGGTCGAACGCTTTATTAATATTAATGACAAAATTAACGAAAAACGCCGAAAAAACGGAGACGGTCTCCCGAAAATCGAGCGAACCGACGACGTGAAAACGAAACGAAATTTTCGCGTTGTTTTAGAAAGTGAAAAGCAATGGAAAAATCAAAGGTTTATTTTGCGGACTTTCACGCGACCCCGAACGAAACGCTTCTTCAAAAGTTGCGTCGCCTGATCGACCGCGCCGGGTACGCTTCGCTCGACTTGAAGGATAAGTTCGTCGCGCTGAAAATTCACTTCGGCGAAATGGGCAATTTGGCGTATATGCGCCCGAATTACGCTCGCGTCGTCGCCGATTTTACGAAGGAACTCGGCGGCAAGCCGTTCCTGACCGACGCGAACACGCTCTACGTCGGGAGCCGTAAAAACGCGATCGACCATATCGAAACCGCGTACCGCAACGGCTTCGACCCGTTCGTTACCGGCTGTCACGTCGTGATCGCCGACGGTCTCAAAGGCACCGACGAAGTTCTCGTTCCGATTAAGGGCGAATACGTTCAAGAGGCGAAAATCGGGCGCGCGGTGATGGACGCCGACGTCGTCGTTTCGCTGACGCACTTCAAAATGCACGAGTGCGCGGGCGCCGGCGGGGCGTTGAAGAACATCGGGATGGGGTGCGGTTCGCGCGCCGGGAAAATGGAGATGCACTCGAGCGGGAAGCCGATCGTCGACCATTCGCTTTGCGTCGGCTGCCGCGTTTGCGCTCAAACCTGCGCCCACGACGCGATTTCCTTCGACGCCGCGAACGGGAACAAAGCGTCGATTAACGTCGACAAGTGCGCCGGTTGCGGACGTTGCATCGGTCGCTGCCCGAAAGACGCGGTCGGGGCGGCGATGGACGAGTCGTTTGAAATTTTGAACAAAAAGATTTGCGAATATTCGTTGGCCGTTCTGCAAGGGCGCCCGTCGTTCCACATCGCGCTGGTCAACGACGTTTCGCCGTTCTGCGACTGCCACGCCGAAAACGATATTCCGGTCGTTCCGAACGTCGGGATGTTCGCGTCGTTCGACCCGGTCGCGCTCGACCTGGCTTGCGCCGAAGCGGTCAACAAACAGCCGATCGTTCCGAACAGCGCGCTCGCGAAGAAGAAGCCGAACGGCGACCACTTCTGCACGATGCACCCGACGACGAATTGGCGCTCGGTCGTCGAATACGGCGCGAAACTCGGGCTCGGCTCGCTCGATTACGAGCTGATCGAAATTTGAGCGGACGGGGCGAATTGAACGGTTTGGGCGGACGAGGCGTTTTGGGCGTTTTAGGCGAACGCGGCGAACGAGGGCGAACGCGGCCCTTTTTCGCGGTCGACGTCGGGAACACGCGGACGAAAATCGGGTTTTGGCGCGACGTCGAGAGCGGCCCGTTCCCGGACGCCGAGTTCGCCGACGCGTCGGAGACGTTCGACGCGACCGACGCTTGGCTCCGAACGCTTCCGCTTGACGGCGGCGTTTCGGCGCGTTGGCTCGTTTCGAGCGTCAACGACCGCAAGGCGTCGGCGCTCGAAGCGGCGGTTCGGCGTTTTCGTCCGCTCGACGCGTTTTCGACGCTCCGGCTCGCCGACGTTCCGATTCCGGTCGAGTACGACTATCCGGAAAAACTCGGGATCGACCGCGCCGTCGCGGCGTTCGCGGGCGGTCGCCTTCTCGGGGCGGGACGTCCGTTTTGGGCGGTCGACGTCGGAACCGCCGCGACGATCGATTGGGTCGACGAGCGCGGCGTCTTCCGGGGC
>JAFSFF010000046.1 GCA_017435375.1 Thermoguttaceae bacterium | reverse complement strand
GCGGGAGGTCGAACCGGGTTCGCGTTCCGGCTAATTATTCGGCGAGTTGCGCGGCGGCGCGTCGCAAATTCGGCGGCGTTTCCGGCGGCGTCGCGTCGTCGTTAAGTCGGGCGACGGCAAGCGGTTGCGCGTCGAAGCGGCGAGCGGCGGCGAGTTCTTGCTCGAACGGCGTTTCCGGCGAAAAGGTCGGCGAAACAAACGCGACTTCGGCGAGACGGCCCCCTTCTTCGCGGAGCAAAAGGGCCCCGAGCGGCGACGGAACGAACAACGCGCTCATCGGCGGAACTCCTTGCGGGAAAAGAGTTAAAAACGGCGATTCCGGTCGGCGGAAAAGGAAAAAATGGAAAACGCCGCGAATCGGTAAAAGGCGCGGAAACGGAACGGCGGCGAAGCGAGTTCGACGGGAACGAAAACGCCGCGTCGCTCGACGAGTCGAAACGGCGCGGCGTTTGGTTAAACGACGTCGCTAAAACGCGTTAAAGCGTTGAACGTCAGTTTTTACCGACGAAGCCGACGCGGTAAAGGCGCGCTTGGCCCGAGCGTTTCGGGAAGTCGATAACGACTTTTTTCATCGCGCCTTTGTACGCGTCGATTTCCGACAAGTCGACGCGAAGCGTCCGCCGTTCGCCGTCCCAATCGACCGGAACCGGAACGATAATCGGCGCGAGCGTCGGGTGCGTCTTCGCCTTTTCGGCGCGATCCTTTTCAACGCTCTTATCTCCTTCGCTCCAACCGAGATAGTCGATTTGATCGGCGGGGGAAACCGGCTCGATTTTCAGCGAAAGAGCGGTCGGCGCGTCGGCGCTAACGTCGGCGTCGGACTCGAAAGCGGCGTCGATTTCCAAAATCGGCGCGTCTTCCGAACGCCAAAAATAACCGGGCGACGCGGCGTAACAACCGGCGGGAACGACGTTAATCTTCAAACAGTCGGAAACCGGGAAACCGGCGTCGGTTGTTCCGCCGTAAATCCAGTTTTGACGGTCGGTTGCGAACGTCCAACTCGGGGTTTTCGGCAAGTCGGCTTTCGCGAGTTCGCAAGCGGTCGCGCGGATTTCGTCGAGCGTTCCGACGATGAACGTCGTGCGGTACGTTCGGCGGATATTCCAGTCGAGAATCGTTTGTTCGAGCGGCGCGATGTAACCGGTCGGGCCGTCTTTCGGGCCGAGGGAAGCGCCTTTGTTGCCGTCGCCCCCGTGAAAACCGGCGGTCGTTTGCGTCGCGCCCGGTTGGTAAACGCCGACGCCGCGGTCGTTTTCGTCGAGCAACGCGCTCCAACGCTCCGGCGTGTAGTAGTTGACCCAAGGCCAGCCTTTGCCGTCGCGCTTGTCGACGACGACCGTAACCGGTTCGTTTTCAAACGGCTTGTCGCCGAGGTAAGAGACGAGCTTGTACCAAGGCGCGTTCGTGTAAAGCGCCGGCGTTTCTTGACTTCGGCCCGTATATTGCGTTTTGTCGGAACGGTTGTTAACGATTGTCGCGTTCAGCTCGAAACCGTTGGCGGTCAGGCGGTAAAGGCATTCGAAAACGCATTCCGCCGGAACGCCCTTGTGCGGCCAAAGTTGCGGACGCGTCCGAACGAACGCCGTCGCGTCGTCGATCTTCTTGAATTCCAACACTTTAGATTTGTTCCCGCCACAGTCGCCCGACTGAATCGGGTTCCAACCGAGCCCGGCCCATTCCGGCGCCGGTTTTTCGCCGTTCGGGCCGATAAACGGATTCGGGCCGGAGTAATACGAGAGTTGGATTTGGCGACCCCAGTCGAAACTGTTGATCATGTTGCCGGTTTCGTACTTCTTGTCTTCGAGGTAAACGACCGCGCCGCCGATAGATAGGTCGAAGCCGACTTTCAAGCGGTCGTTTTCGATGAAGCGGAGCGGCTCGGCGCCGAAGTCGAACGCCGTTTCGGTCGCCATTTCTTCGGCGGCGGTTTTCGCCGGGGCGGCGGACTCGTCCGCGACGGCGCTCGAAACGACGGCGGCGGCGAACGTTAAGGCAAAAAGCGGCGCCGAAAAACGGACGGCGCGGCGGAAAAGGGCGAAATTTCGCGCAAAAGAACGGCGCATAACGGTCTCCCTTGGGAAAATAGGCAAGATGAATCGGGAAACGTCGCGCCGTTAAATAAGCGACGCGGCGTCAATAATCGTAATCGTCGTAATCGTCGCGGCGACCGCGTTTGCGTTCGCGACGGCTCTTGGCTTTTTCGCGGAGGTTCCCGCCGGAGCGGGCGCCGTCGTAACCTCCGTAATCGTCGCCGTCTTCGTCGAGTTCGTCGCCGTAGTCGAGGTACTTCGCCCATTGCTCGTCGTTCCAGCCCGGGTTTGACGAACCGGAGGCGGAACCGGAACCGCCGCTTCGGGAAGCGTTTGCGTCGGCGTCGCGTCCGGACGACGCGGCGCCGCGAATCGGGCTGAGATCGATTTCGTCGAACGTCGTTTGCGCGGCGTTCGAGCGTTCGGCGGCGCGCTCCGTCGGCGTTGAAACGGGCGTCGCGTCGTAAGCGGTCGAGCGGTACGCGGCGACGTCGCCGTCGGCGCGCGGAACGGGCGGGGCCGTATACGGCAACGGCGCGTTAACGACTTCGGCTTGAACGCTCGGGCCGACGGCGTCGCGGCCTCGCCACTGCTCCATCGTGATCAAAATATCGCGCGGTCGGGACGGTTTGGCCGGGTTTTTCGGCGAAATGATCCCTTCGGCGGTCATCGTGTCGATCAAGCGAGCGGCGCGACCGTACCCGATGCTGAATTTGCGTTGCAGGAACGACGTGCTGGCGCTCCCTTCGGCGATCACCGCGTCGACCGCCGCGACGTAATAGGAGTCGTACTCGATTTCGCCGCGTTCCTCGTCTTCCGGCGCGTTTTGATCCGGAACGACGAACTCGTATTCCGGCTCGTCGACGGAGATCGACTCGATGACGGCGTCGATTTCTTTATCCGAAACGAAGGCGCCCTGCCCGCGAACGAGTTGGCTCGTGCCGGGGAGGAGGAACAACATATCGCCGTTCCCGAGGAGCTGCTCCGCGCCTTTGGCGTCCAAAACGACTTGACTGTCGGTGCGGCTCGCGACGCCGAACGCAATGCGCGCCGGGAGGTTCGACTTGATCAAGCCGGTAACGACGTCGACCGTCGGCTTTTGCGTCGCTAAGACGAGGTGAATGCCGACCGCGCGGCTCTTTTGCGCCAAACGGACGATATGTCGCTCGACGTCTTTGCCCGACGTCATGATCATGTCCGCCATTTCGTCGGCGATGATGACGACGCTCGACATCGTTTTCGGGAACGCGGCCCATTCCTCTTCGTC
>JAFSFF010000426.1 GCA_017435375.1 Thermoguttaceae bacterium | reverse complement strand
GAAGCGCAACGGCTCGTTTTGGCGGCGAGCGTCTTCTCGAAGGCTCCGCAATTTGAGAAAACGCGGCTGAACGCGAAGTACGTCGCGTTGGTCGAAGCGATTCGAGCGGAACCGGAAATGGCGCGACTCCTTGAAAAACGCGAACTCGTTTGGAAAGCGGAAGAAAACGAGAACGTTAAATGATATTTAGCGTTAAGCGAGTAAAAAAGTCTAAATAGCGAGACGACCGGCGTCGGCCAAAAATTTGTCGGCGCCGGTTTCTTTTCGTCTTGAAATTCCCAAAAAAACGAGCCTTTCGACGGCGAAAAGGCGCGTTTTCAAAAGTCGCCGACGTTAAGGCGGTTGGGCGAAAGAGCCGGCGCGACGCGATTAAAATCGGCGAAAATGACCGCGTTTTCTTAAAATTTGCTTGAATTTTGCGCGCCGAACAGGTATACTTAACGAACGGCGGCGCGTTTTCTGATTTTAAACGACAGTATGCGAACCGTCGACTTAAATAGAGATTAATGACTCAATAATGCGGCGAGGCGTCGCAAATGGAGCCTTTATGGAACTTCGAATGAAAAAATGGAAAAGAAACGCGTTGCAATGCGTCGCCGTCGCGGCGGCTCTGTGCGGCGGCGTCGATTTCGAAACGTTGAACGAATGGCAAATAACGACGAACGCGGCGCTTGCGAACGTTGACGCGGAAACCGCAAAGACCGGCGACGTCGCGTCGAATGAAGCGGCGAAAAAGACGAATCGTTCGTTGGTTGGCGACTTTATATCGCCCCCGGATTCGGCGCGACCCGGCGTTTATTGGTTTTTTCTCGACGCGAATCTCTCGAAAGAGGGGATGAAGGCCGACCTAGAAGCGATGAAGCGCGCGGGGATTGGGCGAGCGATCGCGATGGAGGCAAATCAAGGCGGGCCCAAGGGTTCCGTCGCGTATATGACGCCGGAATGGCTCGACTGCTGGCGGTTTGCGGGCGCGGAAGCGAAACGGCTCGGAATCGACCTAACACTTGCGTCGGGGCCGGGTTGGTGCGGCGCGGGCGGGCCTTGGATTCGACCGGAAAACTCGATGCAACACCTGCGCTCGTCCGAAACGAAAGTCGTTGGGCCGACGCGTTTTGAGGGAAATTTGCCAAAACCGACGCCGCGCGACCCCTATTTTGGCCGAGGTTCGCTCGGCCCTTGCGAAGAAGATTGGCGCGAATTTTACCGCGACGTCGCCGTTCTTGCGTTCCCGACGCCGAAAGGGAACTGGCGACTTCCCGATTGGGAGGAAAAGGCGCTCTTTTTCCGCCCGCCGTACTCGTCGTTACCCGGCGTCAAACCGTTTTTGCCGCCGACGCCGGAAACGCCCGACGCCGCCGATTCGATTGTCGACGCGTCGCAAATCCGCGACATTTCGCAGTTTATGGACGCGAACGGTCGTTTGACTTGGGACGTTCCGGAGGGCGAATGGACGATTTTGCGCTTAGGTCGCCGCTTGACCGGGCAAACGACGCGCCCCGCTCCCGACGCCGGACTCGGACTCGAATCTGATAAATTCGAGACGACCGGAATCGACGCGCACTTCGCCGCCTTTAACGCGAAAATGCTTGACGTCGCGGAGTTTACGACGCTGCATCACGACAGTTGGGAAATGAGTTCGCAAAACTGGTCGGAGAATTTTCGCGAACACTTTACAAAGCGTCGCGGATACGACCCGTTGCCTTGGACGCCGGCGATGTTCGGGATTCCGGTCGAAAGCGTCGAGAAAACGGAACGCTTCCTTTGGGACTTGCGGCGGACGGCGCGGGAACTCGTTTATGAGAATAACGTCTTGCGAATGAAGGAGTTGGGAGCGGCGCGCGGACTCGATTTTTCAACGGAGGCTTACGACCTCAACCCGGCGGGCGACCTTTATCTTTTCCGAGCGGCGAACGTCCCGATGGGAGAATTTTGGTCGCGCGGGTACGGGTTCGACGCCGACTTCAGCGTCTTCGAAGCGGTTTCGAGCGGACATACGACCGGAGCGCAAGTCGTTGGCGCGGAATCGTTTACGACAAGCGGCGATAAGTGGCGGCAACACCCGGGCGCGGCGAAACGTCAGGGCGACTGGGCGTTTTGCGCCGGGATTAACCGTCTCGTTTTTCACCGGATGTGCGCTCAGCCGAACTCGGACGCGCCGGGGCTTTCGCTCGGCGGACACGGGATGCACTGGGACAGAACGCAAACTTGGTTCCCGATGGCGGACGGGTATTGCGATTATATCTCCCGCGTTCAGGCGGTGTTACAGCGCGGCGTTCCGTCGGCGGACGTTCTTTTCCTCGACCGCGAGGACGCGCCGACCGTTTTCGTTCCGCCGACCTCGGCGTTTTTAGGCGGCGAATTTAAAGATAAACGCGGATACAACTTCGACGGTTGCGCGCCGCAAGTCCTTTTAGATTTGGCGGTTGCGAAAGACGGTAAAATCGTTTTCCCGGGCGGCGCGACGTATTCGGTTCTCGTCTTGCCGCAAACCGAAACGATGACGCCGGAGCTGGCGAAAAAGTTGCGCGAACTCGCCGACGCCGGCGTTCCGATCGTTGGAACGCGCCCGAAACGTTCGCCTGGACTTGAAAAATTCCCGAACGACGACGCCGCGTTAAACGCCGAGTTGGACGCGCTTTGGAGCGGGAAGAATCCTCCGATCGCGCCGCCGGGAACGGGGACGCCGCGTCGCGCTCCGCTCCTTGACGCTCGTTGGATTTGGGCGAACGCCGATTTCGGACGCGCCGCGCCGGGCGAAAAAAGCGAATTTATAAAGACGTTCGAAGTTCCTGAAAACGTTGCGCTTAACGACGCGTCGATTTCGGTCGCCGCCGACAACGTTTACGAACTTTACGTTAACGGAAAGCGTTTGGGAAGCGGTTCTAACTTCCGCGCTCCGGATGTTTACGCGCTCGCCGACGTCTTGAAATCGGGCGAAAATGTTTTGCGAATCGTTGTCGTAAACGAGGGGGAAAGGCCGAATCCGGCGGGACTTCTCGCCGCGCTCGATTTTGGCGACTCCGCGTCAAATTTGGCGCCGATTTTGACCGACGCGACTTGGACGACGAACGCGTCGAACGGCGAAAGCGGGGCGGTCGCCGCGGTCGAACTCGGAGGTTACGGAATGTCGCCTTGGGGGCTTGCGCCGCCGAAATCGGGCGACGCGACTTATCCGAGTTTTACGTTCGTTGCTCAACTCCTTAAAGAACGAGGACTTGCGCCGGACTTTGAGTCGACCGGCGACGTCCGCTGGGTTCGTCGAATCGACGGAGACGCGGACGTTTATTTCGTCGGTAATCGACTGGGCGTCGCGCAAACGGCGGATTGCGTTTTCCGCGTTTCCGGTAAAAAAGCGCAGCTTTGGGATCCGACGACAGGGCGTCGTTATCGCGTCGATACGGCGAGCGAAGAAAACGGACGGACGACGATTCCGCTGAGTTTTGCGCCGTCGCAAAGTTGGTTAGTCGTTTTCCGACCGGACTTTAACGCCGACGCTTCGAACGCCGAACTTTCGGAAAAAGCCGCGGAAAATAACGTTGGAAACGACGGAGCGCCGCAAGATTTAACGCCGACGTCGCGTCTTTTTGCCGCCGACGCTAAATTCAAATATTTCGACGTATTGAACGAGGGATGGAGCGTCGCGTTCGATCAAAACGCCGCCTCGGGACGCGATTTCCCGGAAGGACGACGACGCGTCGAGCGCTTCGAAACGCTGCAAGATTGGTCGAAAAACGCCGATCCGATTATCCGATACTATTCCGGCGTCGGGGTTTACGAAACAACGTTTGACCTTCCACTTGACGCGGCGTCGCAAGAAAAAACGTGCGACGGGTTCTTTCTCGAACTTGGCAAAGTCGGCGCGATGGCGCGCGTCGAGCTGAACGACGTCGATCTCGGGGTCGTTTGGACGGATCCTTGGCGCGTCGAAATTCCGAGCGATTTAATTCGCGCTAAAGACAACCGTTTAACAATTTCGGTCGCGAACCTTTGGTGCAACCGCCTCATTGGCGACGCGAGCCTGCCGGTCGAAAAGCGATTTACGCGAACTTCGAATCCGCAATGGGGGCCCGGGGACGGGCAGCTTTTGCCGTCCGGTTTGCTCGGCCCGGTTCGTTTGGGACGGCGCGTCGACTGACGGCGAGGGCGCGCGAGCGATCGACTTAAACGTCGGTCGCTTTTGCGGAACGTTTCGGCGAAACGCTTCGATTGCTTCTCGCCGAAACGGCGTCTTTGATTTTAAGAAAAACGAGCGGTTTTCATCGGCGTTTTTTCTCCTCTTTTTAGCGAAAAAAAGCGCGTCGAAGCCAAAATTTCGGCGCGCCTTCTTGATTTTTGCGTTTCGAAACGTTATACTTATCGAATCGGCGCGTTTTAGAGCGTCGCGCTCGACGGAGTTTGAAAAAGCGTCGAGCAACTTTTATCATCGGGGCGTTTGCGCCCTTGGCTACTATTTTATTTGGAGAGATTTATGCGGTTAGGACGGCGAAGAGCGGGCGCGCTTCTTTTGGGGGCGGTCGTCGCGACGACTACGGTTTGCGGCGTTTGGGCGAATGCGGCGCAAGCGTCGAATTTTCAAACGCTTAACGAAAAAGAGGCGGCGGCGAAGGCGCGTTGGCTCGGCGCGAAATTCGACGGCGTCGACCCGACGACAAGCGTCGCTGCGCCGAAAGTTGGGATCGAAGTCGTTAAAAATCACGACCCGGTGTTGGTCGACTCGCGTTTTGACAAGAAACTGAAAATCGGCGATAAAGCCTTTGACAAAGGGCTTTACTGCCACGCGCCGAGCGAGTTAATCGTTCGGCTTTCGAAGAAGGCGAAGCGTTTTACGGCGGTCGTTGGGATCGATACGAACGCGCCTGAAACGAAGGCCGGCGGCGGCTCGGTGAAGTTTGCCGTTAAATCCAACGACGTCGGACTTTATGAAAGCGGCTTGATGACCGGCGGCAAGGCGGGCGCTTCGGTCGACGTCGCGCTCGACGGCGCCCAAGAGTTCGCGCTCCTCATCGACCCGCAGGGGAACATCTCTTGCGACCAATCCGACTGGGCCGACGCAAAAATCGAATACGAAGACGGCGAAGTCGTTTATTTGAGCGACTTGGCGTTGACCGATTCTGCGTCCTACGACCGAACGTTCGCCGTCGATTTTCCGTTCTCGTTCGTTTACGACGGCAAGTCGTCGCGCGAGTTCTTGAAGGATTGGAAGGTCGAACGCTTGAAGGAAACGCTTGACGGCAAAGTCTTGCGCCGCTTGACGTTAACGGAGCCGGGCGACCGTTTGCAAGTTGTTTGCGAAGCGATCGATTACGTCGGCTATCCCTTTGTCGAATGGTCGCTTAAGTTCAAAAACCTTTCCGACGGCGACACGCCGATTATCGAAAATATCAAGCCGATCGACGCGATTTTCGGGCGCGACGCCTTCGAACGCCGTCCGTACAGCGGTTGGGATCCGGAGTGCGGCGAGGCGGCGCGTTGGAACGACGAACGCGAATTTAAGCTTCACTACTCTGTCGGAAGTCCTTGCCGTATCGACGATTATATGCCGTTGACGGAGGTTTTGAATCCCGGCGCGGTCAAGGACGTCGCGACGAGCGGCGGGCGCCCGACGAACGCTTATATGCCCTATTTCAACCTCGAATCGCTCGATAAAGGTTGGATTATCGTTCTCGGTTGGTCGGGGCAGTGGGCGGCGAAGTTCGAACGTCAGGGCGCCCTCGAAACTCGCGTTACCGCCGGACAAGAGTTGACGCGATTCAAACTCCTTGCAGGCGAAGAGGTTAGAGCGCCGATCGCCGTCGTCGGGCCTTGGTTCCGCGACGATTGGTTCGCCGCGCAAAACATTTGGCGTCGCTGGATGGTCGAGTGGAACGTCCCGCGCGTTCCGGACAAAGCTAACCCTAGTAATAAAAAGGGTAAGATTATCGAGTCGCACCTCGCGGCGTGCAGTTCGCACTTCTTCGCCGAAATGACGCAAGCGACGACCGAAACGCAGAAGCAATTTATCGACCTCTACCTCGAACGCGGGCTGAAACTCGATTATTGGTGGATGGACGCCGGTTGGTACCCGTGCGACGGAAGTTGGCCTAAAACAGGGACTTGGGAAGTCGATCAAACGCGTTTTCCGGGCGGTTTTCGTCCGATCACCGATCATGGGCGAGCGAAGGGCGTCGAGTCGATCGTTTGGTTCGAACCGGAGCGCGTTCACTCGGGCACGTGGCTTCCGGAAAATCACCCGGAATGGATTTTCGGCGGTAAAGACGGAGGGGTGCTCAACTTAGGGAACCCGGAAGCGTTCGCGTGGCTCATTAATCACGTCGACGGGCTTCTCAAGAAAGAGGGGATCGACTTCTATCGCCAAGACTATAACATCGACCCGCTGAACTTCTGGCGCAACGCGGATCCCGAAGATCGGCAAGGGATTAGCGAAATTCGGTACGTCGAAGGTTACCTCAAATATTGGGACGCGCTTCTCGAACGCAACCCGGGCCTGCGCATCGACTCCTGCGCTTCGGGCGGACGCCGCAACGACTTAGAAACGTTGCGACGCGCCGTCCCGCTTCTCCGCAGCGACTACCTCCTCGAACCGGTCGGGCAGCAGATTCACTCGTATGGTATGGCGTTGTGGATTCCGTACTTCGGTTCCGGGACGCGCGCTTTCGACGACTACAAAATCCGCTCGCTCTTCGTGCCGTATTTTAACTTCTGTTACGATATTCGCGACGACGAGGCCGATTGGGACGTTGTGCGCAAAAATCTTGCCGTTTGGCGAGATACGGTCGCTCCGTACTTTGGCGCCGACTATTATCCGCTGACTTCGATTTCGACCGCGCAAGACGTTTGGGTCGGTTGGCAGTACCATCGCGACGCCGATAACTCCGGGATTATTCAGATGTTCCGGCGTCCCGATTCGCCGATGGTCGCCGGGCGTTTCAAGCTCCGCGGACTCGACGAAAACGCGATTTACGAGATTGAAAACGTCGACACCGGAGCGGTCGTAACCGCTTCCGGCGCCGAGCTTTCGAGCAAGGGACTCTTGATCGAAATCGACGAAGCTCCGAACGCGACGATTTTAAAATATCGCGCCGTCAAGTAAAACGACTATGCGGCGTCGTAAATTAAAAGCGACGCAATATCGTTAAGTGAAAACGACGCCGTGTCATTAGTGTTTTCACGGCGTCGATTAGCGCGCTGATTTCGAAAGGCGTCGGCGCGTTTTGCCGTCGAATGAAGGCGCGGTTCCGCTAGGAACTCAAAATGCAATTTTAAACGACGCGACGTCAAAGAGCGTTGCGTCGACGATAACTGTTTTAACGGAATAGGTTAGAAAGGACGAAAATGAGCCTTTTAACGAAACGAAACGCCGCTTCCTCCGTCGCGGCGGTCGCGCTTCTCGCGACGACGCTCGGTTACGGGACGTCGGCGGATTCTTTTTGCTCGCAACTAACGACGTCGCAAAGCGTTTGGGCGCAAGACGCCGCGGAAGAAACGCCCGATTATTGCGCAGATTACGCGGCTTTCGCGGCGCGCTTCGTCTTGCCCGATTATCCGGCGGACGACCCCGATTTGCAACGCGCTTGGTACGCTAATAAAAAGACTTGCGGGCGCGACCTCATTAAGTTGACGACCGTTAAATTCCCGAAATTCGACGTTCCGGCGCCAGACGCCGCGTCGACCGATTGGGACGCGTTTGTTTCCGACGTTATGCTCCGTCGCGATCGAATTACCGGCTTGATTTTCGACGAAAATCACGGCGGCACAATGATTAAGAAGTATTACGCGACCGACTTCGAACAGGATAAAATCGCCGCGCTACACGCCGCCGTCGTCGAAGAGAAAGCCGCGATCGAAACGGCTCTTGATGCTTTGTCGCAAGACAACGTTTGGAAAGCGGCGCGTCGGGCCGAGTTGGAACTCTTTTTCGCCGACTTTACTCGTTGGATGAGGCCGTTTTGCCGCGCGTCGCTCGACAAGTTGCCGCCGACCGAAACTTTCGCCAAGGAGCCGGATAATTTCTTGATCGCCGCCGATTTGATCGATTTCGCGATTCCGTATTTGCCGGGCGACGAAAAACTCGTCGCGACGCTCGACGGAATTTTGGCGGCGTTGGACGCGCCTAACGCCTTGGAAATTCGCGTCTTTCACGGACGTTACGAAGGCGATAAATTGACGCCGCGCGAAGAAATTTTCGCCCGTTACCGCGCTCGAATCGAAGCGCTCAAAAAGCGCGCCGTCGAAGAGCGTTTGGCGCCGCGTCTTGTCGGAGCGGAGGTCTTTAACGACCGTCAAACCTTGCTTTACGAACACGGTCAACTTGCGAAATGGGGCGCGAAAAATCCGGAGCAAACGGATAAGTTTTACATCGTGTATCCGAAGAAGGGCCCGGCGACGGGGCGTCCGCTTTACGTCGTGTTGCATTCCGCCGGACACTCCGCGAAAACGGCGCTCGATTGCACGCTAACCGTCGGCAATCACGATATTTACCGCGTTCCGGACGACTTTTACGGAATCTTCGTCGACTGTTGGGACAACAAGTCGACCGACTGGTGGTGGGGCGGTCGCCGCGCCGACGAAGCGGAGATTACCGCGGACAACGCCGAGCGCTCCGGCGTCGAAAAGCAACCGGTCGAGTTGCGCGTTCTCGACTCTATCGCTTGGGCGGTCGAGACTTACGGTTGCGACCCGAACCGCGTTTATCTTTGCGGCAACTCGATGGGCGGAAGCGGAACGCTCGGACTCGGCCTGAGTAACGGCGACGTGTTCGCGGCGATCAAGGCGAACGTTCCGGCGGGCGCGCGACACGCTCTCGACCGTCTCGGCGTTACGCAACCCGAGAAATACAAGGATTTCAAGCCGGTCGATCCGCCGGTCTGCGTCGACTATTCCGCGCCGAACGATCAATGGGCGTTTGGGCGCGAAGAATTGTTTGACGCCGCGTCGTCTCGCCGTTATTCGTTGATTGCTTACTGGGGTAATTTTGGACACGAGAACAACGACGCTAAAATCGCGAAAATTAACGACTTAACGAACACGTTCCCCTGGACGGAAATCCGCAAGAACGAAGCGTATCCGGTCTTCGTCGACGCGACGAGCGACAATAAGTCGCCTTGGCCGGAATGCGCGGCGGACGCTCCGGCGGGTCAGCGCGGCGCGTTCTTCCGTTGGCGCAACGTCGCGGACGAGGCGGAGCGTTTCGAAATCGAGTTGCGGTTGACGACCGCTAAAGAGTTGAAATCGCAGATTTTCGAAGCGCCGAGCGAGTCGACCGCGGACGTGTCGCTTCGCCGTCTGCAACGCTTCGAAGTCAAGCCGGGCGAGAAGTTGCGCTGGACGTTCGGCGCTCAAAAGGGAGAAATCGTCGCGGACGAAAACGGTCTCCCGACGATTCCGCGCTTGACGACGACGCAAACCCCGACGATCTTGAAGTTGGAACGCGTTAAGTAACGTCGCCGACGCCGCCTTTTAGCCGCTCGATTCGACGTTGCGACGCCAAGTCGAGCGGCGATTTTTCCGGCGCTTATAAGTCGCGGACGATTTCGAGAAATTGTTTGATACTTTTCGCGCCGTCCATTAAGTTTTCTTCGTCGCGGAAGACCATATAATAGCGGTAGTTAGGGCCGGCGGCTTTGCTCCATTGGCGTCCAAGTTCGAGTTTCGCTTGGCTGTCGTCGTTTTTAAGATGTTCGCCCTTCGTTTCGATCAGGATTATCTTGCCGTTATTGGTTTTAACGATAAAATCCGGGTAGTGGTTGATAAAGCCGTTAATCGCAAAACCTTTGCGCGCGATGTTTCTGTGCCACCAGCGGATATTGTCGAGGGCCGTTAACTCCAAAATTAGGTCGGCCTCTAATTTGTTTGTTTCTTCTTCGGCGCCGTAAAGCGAACGCCCAAAAGCGTTAGAGGCGGACGCCGGACTAATCGCCCACGGCAAATGGAAAAAAGGACGGCAGACGACGCGCTCCGTTTCTAGCCATTTGGCAAAGGTTTGGCGGCGGTGGCGGTTCAATATAGTTTCAATTTTCGCCTTGATCTTCTCGGCGAATCCAAGCGGCGACTGTTCCAACGCGTCGAGTTGCGTTCGGTCAAGCCCGGCGATAATTCGGTCAAGGTAATTCTTTAATTCGTAAGCGCTTAACTCGTCGTTTTGGTTGAGTTGGCGGAAAACAATTTCGCGACATTCGCTTCTGCGTTTTTCCGACGGTAACGCGGCGAAGTATTTTTGGAACGCGCGTTGATCGGCGTTCGACATTTTAAAGACTTTGGGCATACCGCCTTCGGTTTCTCGGACGTCGACTTCGACGATTTCGGCGTCGGCGGAGTCGAAATCGATTTCGCTCGACTCGTCGTCGAGCATAAAACCCTCGGAAAGGGCGGCGCGGTCGAAAAGCTCGAAAACTCCATTGGGGGACGAAGAAGATTCGAATTTGACGCAAAATTGAGGAAGCGGCTCTTCTAAGTCCTTGTAAAATTGCGGGTTAACGTCGAACGTTTTCTTCGCGTCTTTTACTTCTTGCGCTTCCTCGTTTTCGGTTCCAACGCCAATTTCCGTTTCGTAAACTTCCGCAAGCGACTCCGCGTCGTTCAAAAGCGCGTCGACTGACGACACGACGTCGCCTTGTTCTTTGGCTTCTCGGCGGCGTTTGAGTTCCGACGCGATCGCGGCGCCGTCGAGCGACGCGAAGTCGTCGGATTCGTCGGACGACGTTTCAAATTGCGGCAAAAGAGGTTGCGTCGTCGGTTGCGGCGCGACGTCGTCGGAAGAAGCGAGGCGGTAATCGCGTTCGCTGAAACCGGCGCCGTTAAGACCGCGAACGATTTGACGCGCCGTCGCTTCGAAGTCGTTCGAAGAGGTTAAAACGTAAGACATATTCAACGCCGCGGCGCCGTTTCGGCGAGCGTGGGGGAGGCGGAGAACGCGGCCCAAAATCTGTTCGACGTCGATTTGGCTCGTCTTGTTCGCCAGCGACGCGAGGACGTATGCGAACGGACAGTCCCAACCCTCTTTCAACGCGTTAACCGTTATAATGCAACGGATAGGACATTCGGGCGACGTTAAGTCGACGCCTTTTAACTCGTCGACGTCGGCGGTGCGAATCGCGATTTCCGACGCCGGGACGCCCGCTTCGATCAGTTTGTCGCGCAACTTTTCAAACGTCGTCGCGTCCTCTTTACCCTTCGGTTGCGCTTGGAAGAGCGCGATAGGACGAACGTAACGGCCCGAGCGTTCAAATTCGGCGGCGGCGAACTCTTCCAAACGGCGGCGAAGGTCGAGCGCGTCGATCAAAACGTCCGCCTGCGAATCGCGGTTGTAGAGGACGACCGGCAGCTTGACCATATTTTCGCTTTTAAGCCGAACGGCGTCGACGTAAGAGACGATATTGCTCTCTTTACGCGGAGTCGCCGTTAGGTTGAGAACGAAACTCGGGTTGAAGTTTTTGAGCATTTCGAGACTCAATTCGGAGCGCGCGTGGTGGCTTTCGTCGACGATAACGACCGGATTGAGACGGTTTATCGCTTGAAAGAGCGACGTTTCGTCGGCGTTCGGAATCGGAGCGTCGACGGCGCCGAAAATTTTAGCGAACTCCGCTAGAGCGCCGTTTTCTTGATACGCTTTCAACACATCTTTGCCGCGCCCGCGGAATGAGTCGTAAGACAGAACCATAATCGAAAGGCCTTCGAAAACGGTCGTCGGATTGAAGTTTTGTCCGTTAAGCAACTCTTGTTTTGAATAAACTTCGAATCGATTGCCGAAGTCGACGGCAAGACGTCGCCGATACGGGTGGTTCGGGTCTTTCAACGCTTTCAAGGTTTGCGTCAAAATCGCGTCGGACGGGACGAGCCAAACGACGGCCTTCGTTTTGGTCGGCGGGAGCGCGTCGAAAAGGGGGCGAATCGCCGCGCAAGCGATAAACGTTTTACCGCCGCCGGTCGGGACTTTAAAGCAAACGTTGGGAACGCCGGGCGTTACGTCGCGGTAAAAACCGAGCGACGGCGCGCTTTCTTCCGCCCAAAATCGGCGAAACGCTTCGGCGTAGTTTTGCGTTTCGTTCATTAGTTCGAGGTAACGCCGCAAATCGTCGAGGACGTTTTTTTGATACGCTTTCAGTTCCATTGGCTCTGCCTTTATCGTCCGTTAATATCGCGCGGAATCTTCTTAAAAACGACGCCGAGTCGCTTTAGTTTTTTAGCGTCGACGGCGCAACGGTCGGCGTAAACGATCGTTAAGTCGCTCTTGGACTTAACGCTTGCGAGGAAAGCGGCGTCGAGCGTCGTCGTTTCGTCCGATTTATAGTAAAAATAGTACGCCGCGTCGTTAAAGGTTCCGAGGTAATATTCGTTGTCGTCGGCGACCGGCGAGAAGGGGGTTTTCGTTTCGGTAAACCAAATGTATTCGCGGATTTTCTCAAGAGGCGCGGACGGGTTCAAGCGTTCGTCGACAAGGAGCGGAGCGCCGAGTTCGTAAAAGCTGAAATCGCCGCCGGTTCCTTGCGCGCTTACTTCGGCTTTTAACGTGGCGACGACTTGTAAACGCCCGTCCTTTATTTGCGGTTTCGAGATTTTTTCGTAAAGGCCCGAATCTTTCGCCTCTTGCGCCGCCGCCTTGGCGCGTTCGAGAAGTTCCGCTCCGGACGCGAGATTTTTAGGCGTGATTTCTTCGTCGTAAAGTGTTTTTTCTTCTTTGGTTGGGTAACCTTGGATAACGCGCTTGACCCGTTCGGCGGTAATGGAATCGGCGTAATCTTCCATTTCGACGAGAATAAAGCGTCGCTTGCCTCCGTCCGCTTTGTTTAGGTTAAGGACGGCGTGCGCGGTCGTGCCGGAACCGGCGAAGGAGTCGAGGATTATGTCGTTCGGGCCGGTTGCGATTTGCAAAATCCGTTCGATTAAGCGCGGAGGTTTCGGCGTGTCGAACGCTAAGCGCCCGTCGAAAATCGTTTTGATGGTTTTCGAGGCTTCGTCCGTGTGTCCGACTTCGACGTAAGGCCAAAGATTAGTAACGATACGTCCGCCCATTTCGTCTAAATAACGCTTGCAAGCGATTCCGCCGCGTCCGCCGGTAGTGAAGTACAAAACGGGCCAAACGCCGTCGTCGTATCGTTTTTTCGTATGGCGGAACGTTTCCTCCGTCGGTTGCGCCAACATAATCGCGCCAATTTTTTCCGGAACGCCGCTCGTATAGCCGCAAATGCTCGCTCGTTTATCGTAATCGTCGAGTTCGCGCAATTCGTAGTCGGCCCATTCGCGCATAATTGCCAACATTTGGTCTTGCCCGTAAGTCCAGCATCTGCCGTTGGGCGGATAGATAAGTTTGCCGGTAAGCGGTTGTTGAATCGCGTAAACCATTCCCGGATGCGTCGCGGCGCCGGGCGCGCTTGCGTCTCCGGCTTTCCAAGGGCGCGGGTCGTCGTCGGGACTCGAATAACGTTTGTCCATCGACGTCGTGCGCGGCAGTTTTTTCGGATTCCAACCCGGTTGTTTTCCGTAAATCAAGAGATGCTCTACTTCGTTGACGATCCCTTTTGAGTCGTTACGCGTAGAGTAAGTGCGTTGCCAAGAGACGTTCGAAACAAAACAAGCGGCGCCGAAAATTTCGTCGCAGATTAATTTGAGGCTTGCGAGTTCGTTGTCGTCGATGCTGACAAATATCGCGCCGTCGTCCGCCAAGAGCTTATGAAGCAAGCGCAAACGCGGGTACGTCATGCAGAGCCATTTGTCGTGGCGCGACAAATCTTCGCTCTCTCTGCCGACGACTTGGCCCAACCATTTTCTAATGCGCGGCGCGTTGACGTTATCGTTGTAAACCCAGTTTTCGTTCCCGGTGTTGTACGGCGGATCGATGTAAACAGCGCTTACGCGGCCTTCGTAACGGGGAAGGAGCGCCTTCAACGCTTCGAGATTGTCGCCGTGAACAATCATGTTTTCGGAACCGACGTCCTCGGCGCGCGTCCCGGCGGCGTCGAACGAGTATTTACGTTCGAGAATCCGATACGGAACGTCTAAATGGCGGTTGACGACCTTGTCTTTGCAGAGCCATTCGAGCGTTGGCATAGGGCGATTTTCTAAACGGAAATTGCAGTAGTGGAAGGCGAACAATAAAATAAAGGAGCGCCGCGACGCGTCCCGCGAGACGATTATAACGTTGGGACGGTAAAGGATTTTCGCCGGTTCGGACGCGTTTTCAAGCGTTCGTCGCGCCGGGTTTGCGGATTAAAGCAAAGATCGGGATTACGGTTAAAGTAGCGGTCGCGCGGATTATTGCGGTCGACGGCGAGGGAAAATCTTAGAAAATTGTGGGAAAAACGGCGAAGCGGCGGGCGCGGCGGTTGAAATTGAGAAAAATTTAGGTATAATAGGCGATATGTCGGTGTGTTGCGTCGTCGTGGAAACGTCCGATTTTTCCGTTAAAAACGGGACGGACGGGCGGCGGTCGGCGACGCGTCGAACGAAAATTACGACGGCCGGGCGTCGCGTCGTTTTCCGGTTAAGAGCCGGGAAAGCGGGCGAGCGCGCCGTCGAACCGAGTTTTTGGCGACGAGCGTTCGACGCTTGGTCGCGCCGAGCGTCCTCCGCGGCGTTCGAAGCAGCGTATTTTGAGGAGTTGCAATGAATAAACGTATTTTGTTCGCCGCGTTGGCCCTCGCGACCGCTTGCGGCGCCGTCGGCTTCGCGCAAGAAGATTTGAGCGGCAACCCGGCTTATAAAAACGGCACCGAATGGCTCGCCAATCCGGTCGCCAACCCGGACGCCGAAGCCGCGACCGAAGCCGATATGAAGGTTTACGAAGAAACCATTCAAACGAACATCGCCGGCGAAACGCTCAAAATTAAAATGATCCCGATCAAGGGCGGCGAATTCACGATGGGTTCCGATAACGGCGAAAAAGACGAAGCTCCGGCGTTCAAAACGACCGTCGCGCCGTTCTGGATGGAAGAACACGAAGTTACTTGGCAAGAATACGGCCTCTTCGGTCTCCTCTATCTCGCGCAAGCTCGCAAAGCCGGGAACGTCGAATCGACCTCCGACCGCGACGCGATCGCCGACGCGCTCGCCGCTCCGACCGCGCCGTACGATATCGGCCACATCAGCTACAGCAACAGCAGCAAGGGCGATCACCCGGCTTCCGGGATGACCCGTTACGCCGCGCAAATGTACTGCAAATGGCTCACCGCCACGACCGGTCGCTACTATCGCCTCCCGACCGAAATCGAATGGGAATACGCCTGCCGTTGCGGTAGCGAAACCGCGTTCGAATTCGGCGACGACGAAGCCGCGCTCGACGATTACGCTTGGCACCTCGGCAACAGCCCGGACGGTTACAGCGCCGTCATGCAAAAGAAACCGAACGCTTGGGGCCTGTACGATATGCACGGCAACGTCTGCGAATGGGTTATGGACCAATACGACAAAGGCGCGTATAAGAAATTCGCCGGCGGCAAAATCGATACGCCGTTCGTCGCGCCGAAAAAAGCCCTCTCCGTTTACGCGATGTTCAACGAAGTCGCCCGCGGCGGTTCCTGCTTCCACGAAGCGAAAGATTGCCGCAGCGCGAAACGCATCGTTTCGACGAAAGAATGGAAAGCGCAAGACCCGATGTTCCCGCAATCGATTTGGTGGATGACGGAAGCGCCGTACGTCGGTTTCCGCGTCGTTCGTCCGTTGACGGCGCCGACCGCCGAAGAAGCGAAGCTCTTCGAACCGGATCCGGCCGTTTGGGCGAAATACAAGGAACTCAACCCCCGCTAATTTCGACGGTTAACGTCGCATAGCGAACGAGTTTAAAGCCCGTTCTTCGTTTCGGCGAGGAACGGGTTTTTTTATCGCTCGAACGACGCGGCGGGCGAAAAGCGGCGGAGAGCGGAGCGCTTAACTGTAACGCGAGAGACGGCGGTTTGGAGCGGCGCGACGGCGCCGGACGTTGCGGCGAACGACGGAGCGACGCTTGTACGGCAAGACGTTAAAGAACGGGGAAAACGGCAAAACGAATTCGGGCCCGATTCCGTCGAGGAGGAAAACGACGAAAAAAAAGAGTTCGCCGCCCAATCTAACGGACGGCGAACTCAAAGGAATGATTCGCAACGTCGGAAAGCCGTCTTTCAAATTGCGTTGAAAAGGAACTTTCGAGCGTCGGCGCGGTCGACGCAAACGCGAACGTTTGGACGAAACCGCGTTCGCAAATCGTTATTTCTTAACGTTTTTCAAGTCTTTTTTCGATTTGATCGGCGCGCGCCAGTCGACTTTGCCGGTTTTGACGTCGTAGATCGCCGGAACAATCCAAAGTTTGCCTTTTTCGAGCGCTTCGACGACCATCGGGCTGTGTTCGAAAAGCTCTTCGATCGCGACGTAAACGTTTTCGACGACCGCGGCTTCAATCAGCGCGGCGCCGGAAAGCTCCGGACGAGCGGCGCGAACGCGCTTCACCGCCGGTTCGATGTGCGAAACGAGCGATTTAATGTGCCCGTCGGCGTGTTCGTGTTCGACCGTCGCCGTAACCGCGCCGCATTGCGTGTGGCCCAAGACGACCAAAATCGGCGTGCCGAGGTGCGAAACGCCGTACTCGATCGAACCGGTTTCGTCGTCGGCGCAGACCCCGCCCGCGACGCGAACGACGAACACGTCGCCGAAACCTTGGTCGAAGAGAAGCTCGACCGGAACGCGGGAGTCGCTGCAGCCGAGAACCGTCGCGAACGGGTGTTGGCCGTGTTCCGCCGTGTCGACGAGACGGGCGAAGTTCGAGTGCGGGTGCGCGGTTTTGTTCGCGGCGAAACGTTCGTTGCCTTCGACGAGAAGACGGAGCGCCTCTTCGGCGGAAACGCCGGGGCCCGCGTCGCTCGCGACGGCGAGAGACGACGAGAAAACGGCGCAGGTCGAGAGAAGGGCGAGAGCGAGGAAAGAAAACGCGACGCGTTTCATTGGGGTAAAGCTCCTAATCGTTGGGGTTAAGCGGCGTCGCGTCGAACTGAGGGCGCGGCGCTCCGGAAACAAACGCGACGTCGGGGACGACGTAAAAGAGGCTCCGGCGCGCAAACGAATGATTAAACGGCAAACGATCGCGTTCGAACGTCGAGTAGACGGCGGACGCGACGCTTGATTTTTGAATGGAATTTACGAACGGTCAACGGCGCTTTTTTTCGGCGACCAAGCGTTCGTAAAGTTCGGCGTGTCGAGCGACCGCCGCGTCGAGCGAAAATTCGCGTTCGACGCGGGCCCGAGCGGCGTCGGCGAGCGCGCGACGCTTTTCGGCGTTCTCGTCTTTCAACAAGCGGAACGTTTCGCGAGTCAGCGCGGTGCGGCGGCGGATGCGGTCGCCGTCGAATTCCGGGACGAGGACGCCGGTTTCGCCGGGGATAACGAGGTCGCGGTTCCCGGGAACGTCCGACGCGACGACCGGAACGCCGAGCGCTTGCGCTTCTAGGATCGAGTTCGATTGGCCTTCGTAAGCGCTGCAATTCCAAAGGAGGTCGAACGTCGGCATAAGGCGCGAAACGTCGTCGCGCTCGCCGAGGAAACGAACGCGGTCGGAAATGCGCAGGGCGTCGCGGTAGCGGAGAAGCGACTCGCG
>JAFSFF010000425.1 GCA_017435375.1 Thermoguttaceae bacterium | reverse complement strand
CGCCTAAGAATAATTTTCCCCCTTCCCCCTTTCCCAAAGGACGGCGTTATGTTCCTTGCGTTTTTAACCGCGATCGGCGTCGGCGGCGCGACGCTCGTCGGCTCCGCGTTCGGTTTCGCGTTCAAAAGAATTTCGCACCGTTTTTCCGACGTTGCGTTGGCGTTCGCGGCGGGCGTTATGCTCGCGGCGGCGACGCTCGGTCTGATTCTCCCGGCGGTCGAGGACGGCGGGCGTTTCGGTCTTCCGATCGCGATCGTCGGAATTTTCGTCGGCGCTTACGCGCTGACGCTCGTCGACAAATTCGTTCCTCACTTACACCGCTTGATCGAGCCGGACGGTCGCCCGAGCGGCTCGCCCGGCGACGACGCGTTGAAAAAGACGCTTCTTTTCGTCGTCGCGATCGCGATTCACAACGTTTCGGAAGGTCTCGCGGCGGGCGTCGGTTTCGGCGCGGTCGAGACGGCGCAGGCGCTCGTCGTCGCGGGCGCGATCGCGCTCCAAAACGTTCCGGAAGGATTGATCGTCGTTTCGGCGCTCTTGGCGGCGGGCGTTTCGGCTCGCAAAACGCTCGTTTGCGCGCTCGCGTCGGGTCTCGTCGAAGCGGTCGGCGTTCCGCTCGGATACGGCGTCGTTTCGTTCGCCGCGCCGGTCGCGCCGGTCGTTCTTCCGTTTGCGCTCGCGTTCGCCGGCGGCACGATGCTTTACGTCGTTAGCGACGAAATGATTCCGGAAACGCACGCGCACGGCGCCGAACGCGGGGCGACTTACGCGCTCCTCGCCGGTTTTTGCGTTATGCTCGCCGCCGACGTTCTGCTCGGCTGACGCTTCCGCTTCGCTCGCTCGACCGCGAAAAAAAGAGCGCGCCCCGTTCGTTCGAGGCGCGCTCTTTTTGTTTTCAACGTTTGTTTCCCGTTCCGCGAATCATTGCGGCGTCGGTTTCGGGAAGCGTTTCAAATACTCTCGTTCGACGCGCTTCGCTTCGTCCCAACGGTTGTCGCGCGCCAAATCGTCGACCCAGCGATGAAAAAAGATCGGCAAATTCATCTTGTATTCCGGGAAGTTCGGGTCGAGAAGCAAGCCCTGTTCGGCGACGAGAATCGCGCGCTCAAAGTCGCGATCTTTCATCGCGATCTGAATCGCCCAGTTATTGACGGTCGCTTTGAGGTTCCCCAAAATCGTTTGATTGTTCGGCGCGAGGCGCGCGGCTTTGACGTAAGCGACGATCGCTTCCTCAAACCGTTCCTTTTGATAAAAATCGACGCCGACGTTATAATAAATCGTCGCGACCAATTCGACGTCGCCGATTTCGCGCATCGGTTTGCGGGCGCGCGTGTACGAGAATCCGAGCGGCGCGTCCGGCGTCGACGTTTCCGCGTCGAAAGTCGTCGAACCCGCGTCGGCGTTCGCGAACGAAACGTTCCTCAAAACCGCGTCGTCGCTTTCGGAACCCGACGCGAGAGCGCGGGAGTACGACCGTATTTTATCCGGCAACCGCTCCCAACTCGAACAGGTCGTTTCGAGGTCGAGGAACGAATCGGCGAACTTAACTCGACTCTTCGCGTGTCCGGTCGTTTCGAGCGCGGCGACGTTCAAACCGGAACGGGCGGCGAAACAGTTAAACAGGGCCGTCGCGCTGACGCAGTTGAAGACGCCGGTTTCGAGCGACGCAACGAGGCTCGAACAATTCAAGTTGTATTTTTCCGTCAAGACGACGTCGTGCAGGTACTCGTAAACGATTTTCGTCTTTTCAAGCGGATCCGTTTCGCGTTCGGTCAGGAGCGCCAACTCGGCGGCGAAGCGGTCGAATTTTTCGCGTTGCGGCGCTCGACGTTCGCGCGTCGTCAACCCTTCGGCGATCAGCGCGGCGTCGAAAAGATCGATTTCGTCCCAACGTCCGTCCTCGGCGTCGCGCAGAAGCGCCGCTTCGTCCGCCGGAAGATTCGACAACGTAAAGACGACGTATTCGTCCGGCCCGACGTCCGCGACGTCCGCGACGCTCGGCGTCAAAATCGGCGACGCGACGCTCTCGGTCGCCGACGCTTCGACCGCGTCGCGCGTCGCGACGGCGTCGATTCCCGTCGCAACGCCGTCGTTCGTTTTCTTAGGCTCGGCGTTTTTCAAAAAATTCGCGCGCGGAATCGCGATCAACGTCCCTTTTTCGGACGCCCGCCAACGCTCGAGTTCTTCGCGGGTCGCTCGGCGCGCAAAAGGCACCGAAACGGCGACGCTCGGCGACGCGGCGACGTTCCGTTCGACTTGTCCTCGGCGTCGCGCCGCGTCGGTCGCGCCGTCTTGCCGACCGTCGTTTTGCGCGGCCGCTCCGGAAACGGCCCAACCGGAATCGCGCCGAGCCGTCTCGTTCGAAGGTCGAGCGCTCGGACGATTTTCCGCGCGTCGCGCCGTCGCTTCGTTCTCCGACGTTTCGAGTCGAGCCGGAATCCCCGTTTCTAAACGCGGCGCCGACGCTCCGTCGAGCGCGTTCGCTTGTTCGCCGACGTCGACGCTCGCCGAACGCTCCGGAATCCGCGGTCGCGCCTCTTCGTCCGGTTCGACGCGAGACGGTATCCCGGTCGGGACGACGTTCCAAGAATCGCGAAGCGCGCCGACGCTCCAACCTCGCCGCGCTCCGTTCGAACGATAAGGATAATTTTGCGCTAAAACGGCTTCGTTCGCCGTCAATATCAATAAGAGAACGCAAACCGCTCCCGCGCCTAAAACGCCGAGCGATTTTTTGCCCGACCGTGCCGCCGCGGTCGACGAAAAACGTTGAAAAAACATAAGCGCACGCCGAATCGTGTCAATATTAATTAATAAGCCAAGCGCGAACGAAAGACTCCGCTTCCTTCGTTCGTCGCGACCAACCGCTTACCGCTCTTGTCGGTTCGTTCGATCGTTCTCGAGCCGTCCTGTAAAAAACGTCGCGAAAAGACGCCGAACTCCGCCTAAGCGGCCTCTTCTCGGTTGAGTATACGCTCCAAAGACGACCCAAGTTTATTTTAATTTAAAAAACTTAAAAAAATAGACGAATTTTCTCAATGTTTTTACATTTGCGCGAAAAAACTAAGTTTATTCGCTACGACCGGTATAATCCTTACGTTTCAACGTCGCTCCGTTAAAAACGCGCGTCGTCGCTCGACGCACCACCCCCGCCACTTTACCTATTTTCTCTATTCGCGCTAATCGACGTTCTTTTTTTCCGCGCCGCGTCCAACGATTCGACAAATTTTACCGATTGTTCCAATTTTTCTCAAAGAAACGCTCGCCGTCTGCCGATACCGCCATTAAGCGGCGTCGCGTCGAAAAAAGTCGACCGAATTCGACTTGCGCGGCGCCGACGCGGCTCGTCCCGCTCGCTCGACGTTTCGCCTCCGCCAAGTTTTGCGGAACGTTCGCCGCGCGGTCGCGTCCGCTCGTTTTTCGCCGAATCGTCGTCAAACTTTCGCCAACCCCGCAAGTTTCCGCGTTTTTCGGTTTTCGTTTCAAAGGAGAATCCAATGGCGGCGCTTATTTTTCGCGCTCTTTGTCGACAAGCGAACGTTTCGCCGGTTGTTTCGGCGTCCGTTTCGTCGCAAAAAAACGCCGACAAGTCCTCGTCGCGCTCCGTTCGAACGCCGCGCTTTTTCGCCGTTCGAACCCTCGTTTTTGCCGCGTTATTGTTTTTGCTTCCCGTTCCTTCGATTTTCGCGCAACAAAATCAATGGGCGGTGAAAATGTTTAGCGAACTCGGCACGGTTCGCACGCACGACTTCGGAAGCGTCGCGTTGCACGCCGAAGTCGAACGTCGTTTCGCATTCAAAAATATTTACAAAGAGGACGTCGTTATTTCGTCCGTTTCGTCGAACTGCGGCTGCACGAAAGCCAGCGCGTCGAAAACGAGGATTCGTTCGGGCGAAACCGCCGAAATCATCGCTCGCGTCGACACGTCCGGTCGTCAGCACACCAAAGGTCGCAAGGCGACGATCACCGTCGTTTTCAGCAAGCCCGCGCTCGCCGAAGTGCAGATGCAGGTGAAGACGTACATCCGCGCCGACGTCGGTTTCGACCCGGGTTCGATCGAATTCGGCACGACGACGCAGGGGAAAAGCGTCGTGAAGCGCGCCTATCTCCAATACGAAGGGCGTCCGGACTGGGCGTTAATCGGCGTTCAAAAGACGAATCCCGGAATTCGCGCCGAAGCGCGCGAAGCGCGGCGCACGTCGACCGGCGTCGTTTACGAAATTCTCGTCGAGTTGAAAGCGACCGCGGAACCGGGTTACATTCACGACTTGCTTAAATTCAAGACGAACGACCCCGACCCGGCGACCGCGTCGATTTTCCTTCCGATTCGCGGCGTCGTTACCGCTCCGCTGACGGCGAAACCGTCCTACTTGCAACTCGGCGTCGTTCCGAAAAACGCGACGATTACGAAAAACCTCGTCGTTTGCGGCTCCACGCCGTTCCAAATCCTCCGCGTCGACTCGAAAGACAAACGGATGAGCTTTTTGAAAACCGATCTTAAACGAACGGTTCACGTCATTCCGGTTACCTTCCGCGCGGGCGACCAAACCGGCGCGATCAGCGAAACGATCGTCGTTTCGACGTCCCAAAAGAACGAAGCGCCCCTCCGCGTCGCCGCGACCGGTTTCGTCGTCGACGCCGACGCCGCCGCGACCGAAAGCGCCCCGGAAGCGGAAAGCGTCCCCCTCGACGCGACCGTTTCCAACGACGTCGAGCCGACCTTGACGCCGGCGAAGAGCGAACCGAAAGTCGCCGCGCTCCTTTCGACCGACGACGAGGAAGACGCCGAGCCGATTCTCCTTGAAACGGTCGAGGAGTCCGACGGCGAAGAAGACGCGCTTCTTCTCGAAATCGACGGCGCGAACGACGCGAAAACCGCTCCGACGCCGCAAACGCCCCGACGCGGCGCTCGCATTTTCAACGAATTTCCGCGTCGCCTTCCGCCGGTTAAAAAGCGTCTCGGAACCGTCGAGCGCTCCGACCTCGACGCGCGCCTCGACGGCGTCGTTTCCGCGAGCGCGTTGATTTCCCAACGGCCGGTTCGCGCGACGCCGACGTCCGCGTCTCGCGCGTCCGACGCTTCGAACGCCGTTCGTCCGGCTTCGTTAATCGCGCCCGCCTCTCCGGCGCTCGCGCCCGTTCGCGTCGTCGCTCCGACGCCGTCTTCGGCTCCCGTTTCGGTCGCGCGACCGGTTCGCCGTCGTCCGATTCCGCGCGAACTTCTCCCGGCGACGATTCCCGGAACCTAATTCGCGACCGCTTCGCGCTCGTCGATTTTTTGAGCGCTATAGTAATATTGACAAATTTGGCGCGAATCGCCGACTTTCGACCGCGTTCTTTGGGTTCGCGGTCTTTTTTTATCGTTGGAGCGGCCGTCTATTCCCGCGTTTCCGCTTTTCTTCGCCGCGCGTCTTTTTGACTTTTCCGTCGACGCGCCCGTCTTCGTTTTCTCGCGTTAAGGTCGAAACGGGGAAAACTCGTTAAATTGCTCTTTTCGCGCCGTTAAAAATTTGTTATTAATCTTCGCAAGTTTTTACGACGCGCTCCGGCCGAGCGCGTTTCGAAGTCGTTCGCGCTCGCAACGTTCGAGCCGAATCGACGTTAGCGACCTTCCCCGAACCGAGTCGCCGTTTTGCGCGAACGCGCTCGTCGCCTTGCGCCGCGTTTCTTCGACGTTCCCAAACGACGACCTCAACCCCCCAATGGCTCAACAATGAAACGATCAGCGATTCAATGCGCCGCCGGCCTTGTCGGCGCGACTCTCGTCGTCGGCGGCGTCTTTTGGACCTGCCGTCAACTCGCCTCGCCGACGCAAGTCAACGCGGCTTCCGACGTCGCGACTTCGGAAGTCGTCCCGTTCTTCGACCCGTCGTCGAAAACCGCGTCTTCCAACGTTCGGCCCGAAAGTTCGTTAACGTTGTCGCCGCCTCGTTCGACGACGCGCCCGATCGCGTCCGCTTCCGGAACCGGCCTTCGTTCTCGCGCCGCCGAACGCGCCTCGATTCGCCCGACGTCCGGTTCGGAACTGCGTCTCGAAGTCGTCGACGAAACCGACGAAACGCTCGCCGACGAAACGTCGACGCTCGCCGAAACCTCGCCAACGCTCGAAACGTTCGACGCGCCCCTCGCCGACTTCCCGACCGCGTCGGAATCCGTCGCGGCGCCGCTCGACGCCGAATCGTCCGAACCGCTTGACGAAGCCCCGCTCGTCGACCCGGCCCCGCTCGCGCCGACGCTCGAAGACGCTCCGCTCGCTCCCGCCCTCGAAGACGCTCCGCTCGCTCCGGCCCTCGAAGACGCTCCGCTCGCCCCCGCGCTCGAAGACGCCCCGCTCGCTCCGGCCCTCGAAGACGCGCCGTTCGCCCCGGCCCTCGAAGACGCTCCGCTCGCTCCCGCCCTCGAAGAAGCCCCGCTCGCTCCCGCGCCGCTTACGGTCGACGCGGCCCCCGTCGCGCCGGTCGAACCGGTCGGAACCGGCGTCCCGGGCGACAAAAAGCTCGAAGGCGCGCAAACGACGCAAGTCGTCGTCGAGAAAATCGCCCCGAAAGAAATTCAAGTCGACCGCGAAGCGAAATTCGCCGTTAAGGTGAAGAACGTCGGCTCCGCGCCGGTTCGCAAGCTCGTTTTGCGCGACGTTCTTCCGGTCGGCGCCCGCTTCGTCGCCGCCGACGTCGCGTCGGTCGTCCCGAACGCTCGCGGCGAGTTCTCTTGGCCGCCGTTCGACCTCGCGCCTTGCGCCGAAAAAACGTTCGAATATCGAATTATCCCGACGCAAGAGGGCGAAATCGGTTCCGTCGCGACCCTTTCCTTCGCCGCCGAAGCGTCCTGCCGCGTCCGTTGCGTTCGTCCGGCGCTCGAAGTCGAAGTCGTCGCGCCGCAAGAAGCGACGCTCGGCTCCAACATCGACCTGAACGTCG
>JAFSFF010000045.1 GCA_017435375.1 Thermoguttaceae bacterium | reverse complement strand
CGACGCCGAGCCGTTTTCGGTGTCGATCAGCGCGACGCGAGCGTTCGGGCCGACGAGACCGCGCGCAAACCGAAGCGCGGAGTAGGTTTTGCCGGAGCCCGAAACCCCGGCGATCGCAATTTTCGGCGCGACGCGCGCCTTGGTCGCTCGTGTGAAAGCCATCGTGTTTTCTCCTTTATTGACGAGGTTGTTCTTCGCCGTCGGCGGCGAACGCGTCGGGACGAAGCAAAAGCCAATCCGCGCCGACGACGTTCGCGTAAGGCGCGAAAATTTCCTCCGCGTATTTCGTCGACTTCCAAAACGCGAGCCGTTGGATCGCTTTGCGCTTGCCGTCGAAGTAACAAAGACTAAGCGCGTCGTTTTGATAGAGTCGAGCGAGCGCGAACCCGCCGTTTTTCATATGTCGAAGCGCGACGTCGAACGAGACCGTTTTGAACGACGGGGTTGACGTTGAAGCCATTTTAGTTTTCTCCTTGTTGTTCTTGTTCGTCGTCGACGAACTCCCAGTCGTCGCGCTCTAAGGCGCGACGCGTCAACGGGAAAGGGCGGATATATAACGACGGTCGAGCGCCGTCGTTCTTGTATTCGAGGACGATTTCCAGTTCGTCCTTGCGCCAAGAGCCGAGCCGAACGTATTCGCGGGCGGCTTCGTAAAGCGCGCGTTTTCGCATTCGAGCGCGGCGCCCGGCGAGCAAACCGGGCAAGACTTCTTCAAACTTCATCGCGTTTTCTCCTTTCGCGAGGTTGGGCGTTTCCGTCGCGACCATCGGGAGCCGAAACCCGCCTCGCGCGGTAGCGCGGGCCCGGAGCCGCGCGGTCGCGGTCGGGAGCGGAAGCCGAGTTCGGCGAGCGACGCGGAATCGCTCGAAACGTTTTCGGATAGCGGCCGCCCCAAACGTCGGCGACCATTACGTCGACGGCGAAACGGCGCTTCGCGAAGTAAAGCGTCGGCCAAGTTCGCGGCTCGCCGAAACTTCGACGCGTCCAAACGACGCCGGTTCGCGGCTCCCAAAGGAGACGGTAAAACTCGCCGTTCGGCTTGTCGTCTTTTCTAAACGTCGCGATCAAAATCATTTAACGCGCCTCCGTTGCGTTCGTCGCGTCGGCGAGTTTGAGAATTTTCGCTTCGGCGGCGTTAAGCGCGTTTTCGAGCTTGAAGAGTTCGACGGCGAACCTAGCGCTCGCTCGTTCGGACGCTTCGACTCGTTTTCGCGCAACGCGAAAACGAATCGGCGACGCCGCGCCGACGCAACGACCGCGCCGAAGAGCCCGCCGACGAAAAAAGCCGCCGCCAAAGATAAAATGTCGTTCATCGTTTTTCTTTTCCTTTTTAATTGTCGTAGATATTGGGAGCGAGGAGCGGCGCGTTCGGCGACTTTTTGTCGAGGCCGAAATCTCCCAAGAGCGCGATCGTCTCTTCTTGCGTCGCGATAATCGCGTTTTGCGTTTCAATCGTTCGGCGTTGCGTCGCGACGGTCGCCTTGAGCGTTTCAATCGTTCTCGATTTGATGTTCGCGCTTCCTAACCCCAGCAAGTCGCCGAAAACGACGCCGATTATTAGCCCGCCGATAAACGCTTGCAACGTTAAAACCGTTGTTCTCATTGTTCTTTCTTTCCTTTCGTTTCCGTTTTCGTTTCCTTTTGCCGCGACCGTTCGGGCCGGGCCGCGTCGCGTCGGAGCGTTTCGAGTTCGGCGGCGATTCGCGCGTCGAACGCGTCGAGGCGTCGAATCAGTTCGCGATAATCGTTTACGTTGGGGGGCATTTTTTCCGTTTTTTTCTTATCTTGGGTAAGTCGGCTCTACCAGCGCAATTTGAAGTCGTTGCGCTCGATTTGCTTGACGAAGAGTCGAGCGAGGAAGTCGGCGGCGACTTGCGATTGCAAGTACTTGTCGTTTGGTGGGTAACGGTTCCATATGGAATGAAATTCGTCGCGAAACGCGTTGAGCGCGTGTTTTACGCCGCGCGGCGCGAAGTAGCGGTTGATGGTTTGAACCGCTTCTTGCGCGACAGCGTCGCTAATCGGCGCTTTCACGCGTTCGCGAAGGTCGTCGACGCTTACGCCGAAAACGGCGTCGAAAAGGGGCGTCCTCGGCCCGTAACGCGATTTTTTTCCCATTGCGTTTACCTCTTGTTTTTGAACGTGTTAAAACGTCGCGACGACGATCGCCAAGACGGACGAAACGCCGAACCAAAACGCCGCGCGACGATAAATCGCGACGTCGTTAAGCGCCGCGTCGAGCGCGTTTTGAAATCGCTTGACGGTAAGTCGCTCGTCTTTTAGCTCCCGCCGCAGTTTAAGCTCGTCGTTATTGGCGGCGACAAGGAGTTCGTCGCGACGTTTTCGAACCTCGTCGAGCGCCTTCGCCAACTCGGAATTTTCCGCAAACAGTTTTTCGGCGTAGATTTCGCAATCTTCCAAACTCTCCTGAGCTTCATCGATTTCTGATTCAAAATTCTCAATGTTGTCGGCAATCTCCCTAAGGTTCCTGCCAAGATATTTAAGGTTTTCAAAAATCCTGCGTTTCAATTCTTCCGGCGTTTTCTTTTGTTGTTTCATCGTTTACGCCTCTTTCGTTGTTTGACACGGCGCCGTCGGTCGCTCGCAGAAACCGCGACGGCGGTTAAACCGTCGCTCTTGCGAGCGACGCGGTCGGTTTGCGGTTGTCTCCGGGTATCGGTTGGCCTCGGCTTATTACGTTGCGACAAACGGTTGTAACGCTTGACTTAGCGGCGGGAAGTTTAACGTCGATTCGCGCCGACGGCCGGAGGTTTAACGCCGAATCGCAAGGCGGGCCGGTTGATTAACGAGGGACGCCGCCCTCAAAACGCCCGACGCCGCTTCCGACGCCGGGAGTCGGTTCAGTAAAGCGTCAAACTTCCGTTCGCGGAGTCGTAATCGACGCTCCAAGCGGACTCGCAACGACGAAATTCTTTTGGTTCGCCGAAGCTCAAGTAGCTCTTTTGTTTCAACATCTTACCCGCGATTCGCGACGCTTTGCGTTGGGGAACGAAGTAAATTCGGTCGAAGAACGCGACTTCGGCGCCGACGACGTAAACGCCTTTCAACACGACGCGAACGCCGCTAAAACAACCCGGCGAAACGGCGACACACTGTCGAACGTCGGGGGCGATCGGTCGCCCGATCTTGGCGCCGGAGCGTCGCAACCCTCGCTTAAAAAGGAAGATTTCGCAACCGAGCGGGGCCCAAGTCCAAGCGAAATTGCGGAAGAATCGGCGGCGCTCTCGGCGCATAAATTTCGCGAGCGACGGCGACTCGACCGGAATCGAAATCGAGACGGACGGGCCAATTTCAAACGAACGGGACTCCGCGCCGTCGCGGCGTTTTTTTTCGGCGGTCATTGTCGTTCCTCCGTCGGCGAGACGAGCGGGGATTTAAACGGATTTCCGACGATCTCGCGAGCGTCTAACTCGACCGCGACGCCCGCGTCGAAGAGCCCCGGCGCGACGTGCGCGGCGGCGTATTTCGGGAGGTCGACCGTTTCGAGGTAAAGCGGCTTGTTGAATTGCGCGCCGACCGCTTGACAAGCGAGATGGAAGCAGCGCCCGGCGACTTTGCGCTCTTCGTCGCGTTCTTCGAGGGCGAGTTTATCGCAGACCTCAAGCAATTCGGCGGCGACGTTCAGCGCGGCGCGGTACTCGGCGGAGTCGAGCGCGAGTTTGGGAGCGTCGGGACGGTTCGAATCGGTTGCGTTTTTGCTTTTGCCTTGGCGTTTCATTGTTGTTTCTCCTTGCGGGTTGATTGTTTGCGGAAAGGGGAACGACCGGCCCGAGCCCGTCCGTCCGCCAACGTCGGGGCAAAGCGAGCGTCGCGAAAGCAACGTAAACGCGGGCTCGGTTTTTCGTCGACCGGTCGTTCCGGAAGGCGGTTAAATTTCGTCGTCGCGGAGCGGGACGGTTCGGCGGCGGCCTTCGCGACGAGCGAGGTCGAGGAAATCGCGCCAAATCGCCGAACGCAACAACGAAAGCGACGGTTCCGTTTCGCGCTCGGAGCGGAGCCGATAGACGGCGAGCCACGCGACGCTTCGGAGGTCGTCGACGTCGTAGGCGTTCGACTGGAACCGGCGCGCAAACGACGTCGCGAGTCGGTCGATTAACGCGGAGATTTCGGCGTTCATTTCGACGCCTCGGTTTTCGCGGCTTCGGCGTTCGCGGCGCCGGAGCAGATTTCGCGAATCTCGACGCCCGCCGCGACTCCGGCGATGAACAGCGCCATCGCGGGAGGGAGCGACGCTAAATTTTGGGCTACTTGGTTGTCCATTTTCCTTCTCCTTTGGTGAGTATGAATTTTGTTTTTGTAAACAAAATTTTGTTTGTTCACTTACATTTGATAATATACTATACTCGAATATTTGCATTTGTAAATAGGCTGTTAATATTTTTTTGCTGTTTTATTGACAAAAGTAAGCAGTTGTTTATAATGTAAGTATTAGTAGAAGGAGGCTAATATGCTCGAAAGAATCAAAGCGATAATCAAAGAGTTGAATTTGAGTCAAAACAAATTCGCTGAAAAAATCGGTATGTCTAGCGCTGCAATGTCTGCTATTCTCAATGGTAAACGTAATTTAGCAGATGGTACAATAGCGCGTATTGTCGCGCGAACCGGCGTTAATGAGAAATGGCTCCGAACCGGCGAAGGCGAGATGTTCGAGAAGTCGAAACCGATTTCGCAGACGCCGGAGGAGTTCGCGAAATCGCACGGTTGCGACGATTTCGCCGCCGGAATTTTCGCGCGGTACTGTCGTTTCTCCGACGAGGATAAACGTCGATTCTCCGAATTGTTGCAACGATTAGTCAATAATCCGGAATCGGTCGTCGGCAAAATCGGCGGCTCGTCGGTCGCTATTAACAACGTTTTTGGCGACAACAACACTCATATTAACTAAGAAAGGAACCTTTATGGTAGACAATATTCGGAACGAACGTCAACTTCAAGTGATCGACTCCCGCGACGTGCTGGGGAGGCGTTTCGAAGTTTACGGGACGTTTGAAGAACCGCTTTTCCTCGCTCGCGACGTTGCAGAGATGATCGAGTATCGTATCGCCGACGTTGACAAGTTGCTTGCCGAAGTCGACGAAGATGAAAAGATTAAATGTACAAGAATACGCTCCGATGTACATTCGGAGCGTATAACGCACGATAATCAAGGCGGATTTAATCGTTTGGCCTGGTTCCTCACCGAAAACGGGCTTTACGAAGTTCTTTTCCAATCGCGCAAGCCTATCGCGAAGGCGTTCAAGGCCGAAGTTAAGAAAATTTTGAAGGAGCTTCGTTTGCGCGGTCGCGTCGAGCGGGTCGGGGGCGACGGTCGTTTCGGCGAACTCCAACTCTTGCCGATCGAGACGCTCGCCGCGCCGTTCGGAGTCGGCGGCGACCCGCGCGACGTTCGACCGAAAGTCGAGCGCGTCCTCGTTTCGCTCGGTCTCTGGTTCGACGGAACCCCGACCAAAACGGGACTTGAAAACGGCGCGTTCCGCCGCGTCGACGCGATCTCCGAAGGCGTCGAGAGCGTCGAATATCGGCTCACTCGCGACGGTTACGCTTACGTCGTCGGACTCCGCGCGCTCCAAGCTCCGGCGAAAACGACGGCGGCGGTCGCCTCGCTCGCCGTCGAAGAAGACGAGCCGCCGAAGTCGCCCGAAGAAATTGCGCTCGAAGCCGCGAAACGCTGGATCGCAAGCCTTGACGCGGATTTCTTTTGGCGCGCCGTTTTTGTTCGCCGCTTCCAACGACTCGGGAAACGCGCTCGCGACAAAGTTCTTCAAACGCTTCTCGATTCGGAGTTTATCGTCGAAGATAAGGTAAGAAAAGAAGGTTCGCAAAAATTGTCGACCCGCTATAGTCGCCGCCGCCGAACGCTTCGCTAAAAAACGACGAAACCCGTTTCGGTTAAAATTAGATAACTCTTGACGTCCCCAAGTTTTTTGCGTATTGTCTCCGTAAAGGGAGGCAATACGATGTCTTATTTTTATAAATATTCTTTATCCGAACTTAAAGCGAAATATTCGCGTTCAAGTCGAATTATTAACGGCTTGAACGGTTTGCCGTTTCCAGCCGCCTTTCGGGACGTTGCGATAGGTTTACGCGAAATTATTCGCGCGAAGGCCAAAAATAAAGACGATTTTTCCAGCGAACTTTCGGCTCTCTATTGCGTTGCCGCTGTTTATTCATTTTGCGCGGAACGTTCGGACAAACTTAAACTTCCCGGTTTTAACGTTTATTCGTTGCTTTCGCCCGACGATTTATTCGCTCTCCCTTTCGATTATAAGACGCTTGGATTCGAACATCTGCAATTATTTTTAATAAACGATCGAAACCGAGCTATTAAACTTTGGGGAACGCCGCGTCGCCACTCTACTCTTCATAAAGATCAAAACGCTCTTTGGAAAACGCTTGAAAAAGAGTTTGAAAAACGCGACGCTTGTTTGTCGGCCAAAATTATGAATGCGACGACCGACCGCGATTTTGAAGAAATCGATATGGAAATCGCGCGTATGCAAACTTTTTACACGCCTGCTTCTCGTCTTGCTCAAAATCAACCAATTTCTTTCAAAACCGAATATACAGAATCCAACGAATACAATATCGACGACGATAAAGATTCGTTGCCCGTCGCACTTATGTCCGAGGCGGTTGATTTCGACGACATATTACGCGACGCTTTTAGCGGCGACGCTAGCGCGCCTGTTTCGGGCGACGATTCGCAAATGAAACGTCAATCGTCGCGCCGCGTCGTTTGCCCTCGTTGCGGCGCGGTAAATAAAATTTGCGACGCTAACCGCGTTTTTAACGGACGTTTGGTTCCAATTTTTAAACGCTTAATCAATCGCGACGTTTGGCGTTGCGGTCAATGCGGACATATCTTCTGGACGGAAATAAAAGACCTCGATTAAAAGAACTTTAAGAAGGTGAAAAAAACGTCGCTTGTTGAAATCGGCGATGTTTTTTTATTAACGTAACGCGGCGCCGCCCAAAAACAAGATTAGTAGCGAGCGGGGAAGACGACACAAAAAAACTCGGTTATACTCAGTTATACTCGGTTATACGCGGTATGTATAACCGAGTTTCTTTTGTCTGTTTATCCTATTTTGACTGTTTTGACCTAGATATAGTACAAGAAGAGACAGACATAATATATTTATATATTTTTAATTTTAATATATCTTAGTTATACAATTTATACAAAGGGGGTATTTTTTCTTGCGCGCGACGCTTCTTGTTGCCGTACTGTTTTCTAACGGCAATAATTTGGAAGGAGTTTTGACGAGCGTCCTTGCGTGTTCTTTAGTAGGCTTTAGTATAAATGAGTATAAATGAGAATTAAGTTTTAAGTTGTTGACTTCTAAATAGATATAGAAAATAACTCGTTTATACAAATTTTTGTACTGTATAACTGAGTATAACCGAGTTTCTGGTTTTTCTCGTTTATTCAAAATTTAATAGGTTTTTGGAGGTTTATTTTTATTTTTGTTGTGCGTATGATTTTCTTTGATTGTCTCGTTTTTTGATTCTTTTCGTTGTTCTTTGATAACTGGTTCTTGTTTTCAATTCTTCGGCGCGGCTCTCCAACTTCCCCGGTCGGTCGAATGGGCCGAAGCGGACGTTTTTGCCCCTCGCCGGAGCGGGAATAAGGGGGCGCGAAGGGATTTTTTTTCGTTTTTTTTGGGATTTTACCCCTTGATTTTTGAAATCTCGCGCGACTTCTTGAGCGACGCGTCAAGATAACGACGCGTCGAAGGGGAAAAACGACAATGACCGACGCAAGCGAAGAAGACAAAAAGGGGAAAAACGTCAAAAAGACGGTCGCGAAGAAGACGGCGACGAAGAGCGCGACGAAAAAGGCGGTCGTTAAGAAAGCGACGGCGAAGAAGCCCGCTTCGCGCGGTAGCGCGGGCCCGGAACCGCGCGGGCGCGGTCGCCGCGCGACGGAAACGACGGAAATCGTCGAAAGCGGGGCGGCGTCGTTTGGTTCGGAGCTTAGCGAGAAGCAAACGCGGCTCGTCGAGGCGTACAAGTCGCGGTTCGGGAACGTCGCGAAGGCTTGTCGGGAGGCGCGGGTCGACCGGTCGTCTTATTATCGTTGGCTCGAATCGGTTCCGGCGTTCCGCGACGCGATCGCGGCGGTCGACGTCGTCGGCGAAATCGTCGACCTCGCCGAGGAGAAGCTCGTCGAAAAGCTCCAAAGCGGTTCGCTTCCGGCGATCTTCTTCGTTTTGGAGACGAAGGGCGCGAGTCGCGGCTGGACGAAGACGACGAACGTCGCGGTCGCGGGGCCGCCGACCGTCGTCGTGCAGGAGACCGACGTCGCGTTTTTCGCGGCGGACGCGCTTCTCGACGTCGCGAAGGGGAACGGGAAGGGAATCGAAGGATAAAAGGACAGTCGACGAAATTCCCCGCGCCTAAGCGTCGGCAGAGTAAGACGTTAGAGAGCGGAGGAACGGAAGAAAATCGAGTTTGCCGCGACCGGTTAACGCCTTGAAGGCGTTGAACTACGCTAAAAACGGTTGTTGTTAATTGTTGGAGAATAACGAGTTATGATCGGCGCGGCAAAGTTCGAACCGACCGAGGCGCAACGAAAGTTTGCGAAAATCGCGTCGAGCGGCGCGTCGCGCGTGATGGCGTTCGGCGGCTCGCGCTCCGGCAAGACGTTCGAAATTGTTCGGGAAATCCTCACGATCGCGGCGGTCGCGGGCGGTCGGAGCGCGATTTTTCGGCGCAACTTCAACGCGGTCAAGACCGCCGTTTTCGCCGACACGCTCCCCAAGGTGTTGAAACTTTGCTTCCCCGACGTTCCCGTTAAAGTCGACCGCACCGACTTTTACGTTTCGTTCCCGCACAACGGCGCCGAAATTTGGACGCTCGGACTCGACAACAAGGAACGCGTCGAAAAAGTCCTCGGGAAGGAATTTTCTGTCGTCTATTTCAACGAATGTTCCGAAATTTCCTTCGATTCGGTCGAAGTCGCCTTGACGCGCTTGGCCGAAAAGACGCCGCTCCTCGCGCGGAATATCGCGTTTTTCGACTGCAATCCGCCGACGAAAGCGCATTGGACTTACAAGCTCTTCGTCGAAAAGAAACATCCGATCACGAACGCGCCGCTGACGAACCCGGAAAATTACGTCGCGTTTCAGATGAACCCGCGCGACAACGCGCGGAACCTGTCGGCGCAATATTTGGCCGATATGGAGTCGAGCCTTTCCGGGAAGGCGCGGCGGCGGTTCCTCCTCGGCGAATGGGCCGACGAGAACGAAAACGCGCTTTGGAAGCCGTCGCTGATCGACCCGTTTCGTCGAATGCTCGACGAAGTTCGCGCGGGCGGGGAGTTCGAACGCGTCGTCGTCGGGGTCGACCCGGCGGTTACTTCGGCGGCGAACTCGGACGAAACGGGACTCGTCGTCGCCGCGTCGCGACGCGAAGCGGGGGAGCGGCGCTTTTACGTTCTCGACGACGCGACCGTTAAAGCGTCGCCGGAGCGTTGGGCGCGGGCGGTCGTCGCGGCGTTCGAACGTTGGCGCGCCGATCGCGTCGTCGCCGAGACGAACCAAGGGGGCGACCTCGTCGTCGCGACGCTTCGCAACGTCGACCCGAACTTGCCGACGAAGAGCGTTCGAGCGACGCGCGGGAAGTTGCTTCGAGCGGAACCGGTCGCGGCGCTTTACGAACGCGGACTCGTCGCGCACGTCGGGACGTTTCCGGAACTGGAAGAGCAGATGACGAGTTACGTCGGCGACGCGACCGAAGGTTCGCCCGACCGGCTCGACGCGCTCGTTTGGGCGCTGACCGATTTGGCGGGCGCGTCCGCGTCGGCGACGCGCGGCGAATTTCGATTTTTTTAAGGGGGCAAGATGGGAAGAACGAGCGAACGACGTTTCGAAGCCGCGCGGCGGTTCGTCGCCGACGCTTACGCGGGCGCGGACGCGATCAAAGACGCGAAGGGCGATTTGGGCTTTTTCGGTTCGCGCGCCTTTTTTTACCTTCCGCCGACGGAGCGGGAAGCGAACGAAGAAGAGAAGTTCGCGAACGAACCGGCGCGGCGAACGAAGTACCGAACGCGGCTAGCGTACGGCGTTTACGACAATTTTTTCCGGTCGATTATCGACGACGTCGTCGGCGTGATGCAGACGAAGGCGCCGACCGTTCAGTTTCGCGCCGACGGCGACTTGAACGCGGCGCCGGACGTTTTGCGCGACCTTTATTATTTCGGAACGTCGCAAAACGACGGCTTTTCGGGGCTCAAACAGCGCGTCAACTTCGGGCAAACGCTCTTCGGGCGGTACGGGCTCTTGCTCGACGTCGCGACCGACGCCGAGGGGCTGAATCCGCGTTTCGTCGTTTCGGAGTATCCGGCGGCGTCGATTCTCGACGGCGAAGAGACGCGCGAACGGTTCGGAACGTCGCGGTTGCGCTGGATTCTTTGCGACGAGAGCGCGCCGCGCTTCAATCCGCGAACGAAGTCGCGCGACTGGGTCGAGCGTTACCGGCTTTGCGCGCTCGACGGACGCGGCGTTTATTATCAAGCGCTGTTCGACGGCGACGCGTCGGCGAAATGGAACGCGTTCGACCTCGAAAACCCGAACGCGGCCCTTTGCGACCGGCTCGTTTATCCGTCGTTCAAGGGGCGAACGCTCGACTTCGTTCCGTTTACCGTCGCGAACGTCGACCGGCTCGGCGTCGAAGCGCGACAAGCGCCGCCTTATTGGGACGTCGCGCGAATCGCCGTCGCAAACTATCAAATCGACTCGATTTACAAAACGGCGCTTTGGAATTTCGCGTCGCCGACGCTCGTCGTGAAGAACGTCGCGTCGACGGGGGCGCCGCTTTATCTCGGCGACGCGATCTTTCTTAACGGCGCGTCCGGAGACGGCGCCGACGCGGCGCTTCTCGAAACGACCGGGGCCGGGCTCGCGGAAATTCGTCAAGCGAAAGAGGAGATTAAAACGTCGCTTCGCTTCTCGTCGATTCGCGACCTTTTCGACGGCGGCGGCGCGAACGCGTCGGCGAAAGCGTTGTCGCTTCGGGCCGACTCCGGGACGGCGACGATCGCGACGATCGACAAAACCGGCGCGCGGGCGCTCGAAGAACAACTTTGTTTCGCCGCCGCTTGGCTCGGTTGGAGTCGCGACGAGATCGCGGCGAACGTCAAATACGAAGCGAACGCGTCGTACTTGGCCGACGACTTCCAGCTTCCGGCGATCGTGTCGCTGATGCGAGAGAACGGCGCGACCGGAACGCCCCTTTTGTCGCGTCGGCAACTTTACCGGCTCGTCGGCGTCGCGAGCGGCGGCGTTCTCGACCCGTTCGAGGACAACGAGGAACAACTTCTCGGCGAAGCCGACGCGCTTTGAGCCAACCTATTGAAATTTCATCGGAAAGGAGAGAAAAGAACGCGATGGAAACGACTCAAAACGAACGCTCGAACGACGACGAAAAACGCGCGCTTGAACGAGCGCTCGACCAAAAACTCCGGCTTCTCGACGAAGCGCGGCAAGCCCGCGACTTTTGGCGCGGCGAGCTTTACGCGACGCTTCGCGACGTCGCCGACGCGCGGCGAACGAACGACGACCTCCGGCGCGATTTCGCAATTTTCGCGCTTTTCGTCGCCGCGCTCGAAATCGCCGGATTTTGCGCGCGCTTTTGGTTCTGACGACGCGGCGTCCTCAACGAGAAGACGCCGGTCGTTCGAACGGTCGGCAAGAAAAAAAGAAGCCCGCCGAACGTTGGCGCGAACGGCGGGCGTAAAGAGCGAGAAACAAGTTTTGCGCAATCTTGTTAGTCGTATTATAACGTTATTTAGGACGATTGCAAGACGATGGCAAAAAAAACTTCGCTCGAAAAATTATTGGGGTATCAAACGCGGCTTCAAGGCGTCGCGAACGGCTTGGCGACAAAACTTCGCGAATTGCTCGACGCGGCGGACGACGAGACGCTCGCGATGTTGCGGCGCGAGTACAAGACGGCGAACGGCGACGTTAAGTCGCGAATCCGCGCGATTCAAAAATTGGTCGTCGCGCTCGAAAAGGCGCGGGCGGCTTCGTTTGCGGAGGCGGAAACGCTCGTCGTCGAAACGGGGCGCTCCGTCGCCGAAATCGCGTCGGACGCGACGCTTGCGGAAATTTTGCCGCTCCTGAACGCGGCGGAACGGCTCGACGCGGAACGTTCGAAGCGTCGCGCCGCCGAAGTCGAAGAGCGCCGCCGACGACTGAAACCGTTGACGGCGAAGCAAATCGACGCGATTTTGAATTGGTCGCCGATTCAAGGCGCGTCGATCGCGCAATGGTTCGAACGTTGGCGGGAAAACGACTTGCGACGCATTGTCGACGAAGTTCAAACGGGCGCGGTCGAATCGCTTTCGGTTTACGAACTTACGCGCAAGATTCGCGGAACGAAGGCGAACGGATACGCCGACGGGATTTTGCAAACGTCGCGCCGGTCGGCGGAAACGGTCGCGCGGACGGTGATCAACGGCGTTTCGAACGAGGCGCGGTTCGCGACGCTTTGCGAAAACGACGACGTTCTCGACGGGATTCAATTTTTGGCGACGCTCGACGGGCGGACGTCGTTCGTTTGCGCGTCGCTCGACGGGAAGATTTGGCGCGGCGACGAGATGGAGAAGGCCGCGCGTCCGCCGCTTCACCCGAACTGTCGGTCGACGCTTATCCCGTATATCGAGTTGCGCGACCCGGAAACGGGCGAAATTATCGACGAAAGCGAGGACTTGCTCGACGAAAACGGAAACGTCGTCGTCCGCGCCTTGACGCGCGCCGCCGCGAACGCCGATTTCAACAAGCTCGCCGAAGAGTCGTACAATAAAACGGCGCGGGAAAAGGGGTTAAAAAAACGCTGGGCCGACTTGTCGCCGTCGACGCGCAAAAAATACTACTACCAAGCGCAACGCGACTGGGAAACGGCGAACGGCGGTGAAAACGCCTATCGACAAGTCCCCGCGTCGACGACGTTTAAGGAGTATTTCGAAGAGCAGCCGGAAGCGTTCCAGCGTTCGTGGCTCGGTCAAAAGCGGTTCGAACTTTGGAAGTCGGGCCAACTCAAATTCGAAGACCTCGGGAAACCCGCGTCGAGCTACCGCGCGAGGTTGGAAGAGTTGAACCCGGCGGAAACGATCGTTCCGTTTAAACCGAAATTTTCGTCGCGCGTCGTGGAGTTTGTCGAGTCGGTGAAAAACTCCGGCGACTTTTGGCCCGACGACGAAAAACCGTCGGGCGGTTCGCGTTTAAAGAAGAACCTTGAAAAAACGTTAAGACAAGCGGAAAAAGAAGGTTTGTCGAAGTCGGAACTTGAAGAAACGCGTCAAGCGATTTTGTATGAAAACGGTTTGCGCAATAGAAAAATTGCGCTCGACGCGTTAGAAAAAGAAGGCCGCGCGCTTATCCCCCTTGAAAAACGCGACATACATATTAAAATAACGGATATGGGACAAGGTTTGCCCGCAACCGTGCAAGAGTTGCCGAACGGCGAAAATATCGCTACGCCTTGTTCGGTCGACTTGTACGGCAAAGACGGTCAATGGAAACAACGTCGCTGGTACGACGCGCAAGGCGTCGTCGAGCAAGATTACGACGAAACGCACCGCCCGGGGATTACGCACGATTTTCCGCACTTGCACGTTTGGCTTAAAGACGACAAGCCCAAAGACGACCAAAAGGAAACGCCGCCGCGTAAACGTTGCGAGGGGTCTTTCGCGCCTTCCGGAAGGATTATAAAAAATGACGACTTGGAGAAACGATAACGTTTCCGACGAAGAACTTGTCGCGTTTTGGAAACGCTTTAAGTATCCCGTTGACTGGACAAAAGAAATAAAGAGCGTTCGCGACGTTCAAATTTTACTTTCCCACGGTTATGAATTTGAGGCCGATTTTGAAGACTTTCAGGGATTTGTTACCCCCGACGGCGGTTACGCGATCGACGTAAAGGACGCCGCGACCGGCGAAACTTACGAATACGTCGCCGACGATTTGGACGAATTTGGCCGCGACGCGAAGTTTGGTCCGTACCCGTTGGCCGACGTGATCGGCAAGTGGAAAATCGGTTGGCACGCGTAACGCAAAACGGCGGACGTTCCCGCGACGAAAAGGAAGCGGAACGATGGATTATAATTATCCCGTATATTGGAAAGAGGAAAAAGATTGTTGGGAAGCGACTTACGACGACTTCCTAGAAGCGATGGACGGCTTTGAATTTGGCGTTCGTTTTCGCGGGAAAGGTTATTATATTTCCAACGTTTCCGCTTTCGGTTGGTGCGTGATTAGTCGCGAAGACCCGGAACACGATTTCACTTGCGCGACGCGGCGCCAATTTGAAGAAAACGCGACGATCGGCGGCGTTCCGCTTAAAGAGGCTTGGCCGGAAGTGGTCATTCTCGAATTATCTTAGAAAGGCGCAACGATCGCCGTATTAGAGAGAATTGCGATGAAATACCGTTTTGAAGTCCGTTGGGAAGATTAGGCGAAATTTGAAGTCGACGCGGAAAACGAAGCGGAGGCGAGCGATAAAATCGCCGACGTCGTTTACGATTACGAATACAAAGAAAACGGCTTATCGCCGTTCCGAGACGGAGCGGTCGCGCGAATTATCGCCGTCGACGGGAAAGACCAAACCGGCGAGTGGGAGCCGATAAAATAAGACGCTTTCCGTTTCGCCCGCTTGAAACTTAAGCAGTGTGTAGCCGTCAGGCTTCGTTTGCCGCTCCGATTGGCGTCGGGGCGGCTTTTTTATTTCTTGGCCGTTGGTTCGCGGCGGACGTTTCGTTTAAAGCGGTTAGGCGGCGTCGCGTTTGGAAATTTCGTTTTCGCTAGCTTGAACGACGTTTTTTTCTTGGTTTTTAAGCGTTTCGAAAAGATTGTTCTTTTTGCCGCCGCTAAAAATCGACCAAGCGACGATAAAACCGACAATTCCCGTAACAATCGAACTTATTCCTAAGGTTTTTAACTTTGCCAACCAACCTATCAGGATACACAAGCAAACGAACGCAACCAACGCTCGATTTTGACCGCGAGACCGTAGTTCAAACTCGCGGTCGATAATTTTCTCTTGAAGAGCGGCGGTTTGTTTTCGCTCTTCAATCGTCGCAGCTTGTTCTCTTTCCGACATCGCGAAAATGCGTTCGCCTAAACCGGGGGACGCCTCTTCAAAAGCTTTTATAGATTCCGGCGACGGCCCGGGATAAGTTTCGAATAGCGTCGTTTTTTGGGACGTATAACGAAGCCCAAAAGCTACCGAGCCGTCGATCGTTAAGTCTTCGGCGCCGTTCGGAGACGGCGAAACGGAATATTCGGCGTTAGACGGAACCGGAGGTTCCGCTTGTTTCGCGTCGGGGCGCGATTTTTGCGGAAGATTAGAGTTTTTTTTCCGTTTCATTTTGGAGAGACTTATTCAAATAACCGCCAACCGTCGCCCAATAAACGCGCAACGCGCCGTTCGTTTGTTCGGAAATCGTCGGTTTAGTTTTCGTTAATTCGTTCAAGCAGTCGTTCATCGACGGGAACAAAGACAACGCGGCAAACGTCGCCGCAAGGGAAGTAAAACCGCTATAAAGCGTTCCCAAAAACGATTTAATTTTTTTATTTGCAACGCGCATCTCGGGGAACCTCCTTTCCCTTTAATTTTATTTTACGCGAGAAAACGACGCCGTCAAGGGAAGGCGTCGTTTTCTTGACCGTTGGCTCGATTCGCGGCGCTTTCTTGGACTTCGCGGCGTCGTTAGTCCGATAAACGGCCCTTTCTTGGTCGAACGTTTTTCAAAGGCGCGTCGGGCGTCGGTTGGAAAAGCCGGTTTCTTGGAATAACGCCGCTTAGTAGCGTTCAGTTTTTGCACTTATTGAAAAGCGGTAAATGTTGTTTTTAATTTATTTTGACGAAAAAGTCGATTTTATTTCATTTTTTTCTTAAAATTTTCTCTTATGTTTATTGACAATTTTCGCACAAACGCTTAAAATAAAATCGTCGGCGGGAGGTCGGCAAGAAAAGTTCGGAACGAACGCGACGGAAAAATCGAAACAAGGGGGAGAAAATGGGCGTTTACGAAGACGAGTTCGACTCGATCGAAGACGCGGTCGAAGCGTTGAAAGGGGCGATCGAGGAGCGCGACGGGAAGTTCGTCGTCGGCGGCGAGTTGCGCAAAGCGTTCAAGGAAGCGGGGACGAACGCTTTCGAGTCGAAAAAATATCGCGAACGAGCGCGACGCGCCGAAGGGGAGCGGGACGAGTTCAAGACGAAGTTCGAGGAAACGTCGGCGCGGCTCGAAAGCGTTCTCGCGACGAAGCCGGAGGAGACGCAAGCCAAGTTGGAAGAGTTCGCGCGGCAAAAGGCCGAACTCGAAAAGCAGGTTCGCGACTTGCCGGCGTTGCGCGAACGGCTCGCCGGATACGAACGCGCCGAAGAGACGGCGAAGATTCGCGCCGCGTTGCGCGACGCGGCGTCGACGCTCGGGATTCGTCCGGAGGCGACGCGCGACGTCGAGCGGTTGGCCGGGCTTTTTTCGGTCGACAAGCTCGACGGCTCGATTCGCGACGCGCAAGGGGACGACGTCGCGACCGTCTTGGCGGCGGAACTGAAAGCGTCGCCGCACTGGCTCCCGACGTCGCAAGGGGGCGGCTCGACCGGCGGAACGAGCGCGCCGAGAAGCGCCGCCGAAAAGGCCGAAGAGGATTACCGAAAAGCGAAAGAGGCGGGGGACGTCGAAGGAATGCTTAGGGCGCGCTTCGGGTTCTCGGCTCGATAGATTTAAGGGGGAAAAATGAACGTCGATTACACCGCGTTTTGGAACGAGTTGGAGAAAATCGACCTGGGCGACACGCTGTCGACGCTGATCGTTAAGCAGCCGGGTTTCATCAATCTCTTTCCGACGAAGACTCCGGCGAAGGCGCTTCGGCACGAATGGCTGGAAGATTCGTTGAAGCCGAAAGAAGTCGCGTACCTATCGGCGACGTCGGAGGGGGTCTTTGCGTTCGAAGAGGCGAAGGGCGCGAAAGCGTTCGAAAAGGGGGATTACGTCGCGATCAAAGGAAAGACGGCGACCTTGAAAGTCGTCGCGGTCGACGAGTCGGCGAAGACGGTAACGACGACGTTCGTCGCCGCCAACGGAAGCGGGCTTAGCGCGTCGACGCTCCCGACCGAGGGGGGAACGTTGCAGTTTCTTTACCATCCGATCGCCGAAGGTTCGGAAGACGGGCCGCAAAAGGGGGGGAAATCAGGGAAAAATCACAACTTCACGCAAATCGTTCGCGCGAAAGTGAAGTTGTCCGGCTCCCTTTTGGCGATTCAAACGCACGGGCTCGAAAACACGGTGATCGCGCAGTCGAAGCGAGCGTTGATCGACGTCGCGCGCGAACTCGACAAGATCGCCGTTTTCGGAACGCGGGCCGAACGCGACGTCGACGACGAATGCGGACGCGCGGGCGGGCTTTACGACTTCGGGCTTTCGGACGGCGCGGCGGAAGTCGACGCGTCGCCGGGCGGAACGGCGTCGCCGCTTTCTTATCGCCTGATCAACGACGCGGCGGAGGAAATTTTGAACGCGGGGGCGCGTCCGAACGCGATTATCTGCGGCCCGGGGCAAAAACGCGTTTTGGCGAGCTTGATGGCGTCGCAAATTATGCTCTCGCCGGGCGACCGCGAGCGCGGCGGGACGGTCGATTCGATTATTTGCGACTTGACCGGCGAACAGATGCGAATCGTCGTCGACTACAATATCCCCGATTCCGACGTTTGGGTCGTCGACACGGACGGCTTCGGGCTCGCGCCGTTGGCCGGGCGTTGGGGGATTCAAAAGGACACGACGACGCCGCGTTACGACGGCGTCGAACTGACGGTTTTGAACGAGTTCACGCTCGAATTTAAGAACGCGGCGGCGCGGTTGGCGCGGATTACGAATCTTAAAGATTCGGCGGCGTCCTTGAGCTAACGGAGGGCGCGAAGATGAAAATCGAGTTGACGCGCCGCGTCGCGCGAGGGTCGAGCGTTCGTCTTTATTGGCGGCGTTCGGACGGCGAAAGCGGCGTTTATCGGTACGATAGGAAACGCGAAAGCGACGCGGAAGCGGAGGCGAACGTCGTCGCCAAATTCGGCGGCGCCGCGCGTTCGACGGCGAACCGCGACGAAGCGAACGAGCCGGAGGCGGAGGCGCCGGAGGAACGGGCCGAAGCGAAAGAGGCGGAGGCGGCGCCGCGACGCAAGACGCCGACCCCGAAAAGAAAGGGAGATTAAGAAGATGACGAAGCTGGAAAAAACGAATTTGATTCTCGAAGCGTTGCGCGACGGATACGACGTCTTGGCCGCCGTCGAGAACGTCGACGTCGCAAAGGTCGAGGGCGCGAAGATCGAAGGCGTCGGGTTCGACGGCGAAACGATTTTCGGGTTCCGCAAGCTCGTTAACGGCGAGTTTCAGAAGATCGACGTAACGAACGTCGACGTGTTCAAGTACTTCAAAGAGAAGATCGCGGGCGCTTGCGTCGCTTCGGCGGAAGCGCAAAACGCGCGATAACGGGCGGCGACGATGATCGCGACTCTCGAAGAGGCGTTCGCGTATTTCGCGAACCGGTTGCGAAGCGACGCTTGGAACGCCGCGACCGACGCCGAAAAGGAACAAGCGCTAACGCAGGCGGACGCGTTGTTGACCGCTTGCGTCGAATGGCGCGACGGAGCGTTTACCGTCGGTTCCGACGGCGCGAAAACCTTCGCTTCGCAAGTTAAGTTCGCGCTCTTCGAAGAAGCGCTTTACTTGTTGAAGGTCGACCCGACCGAATACCCGGAGCTGTTGACGCTCGGCGTTCAAAGCGCGTCGGGCTCGACGTTCGACCGCGCGTTCGTCGCGCCGCTCTTGGCGCCGGTCGCCGTTCGGCTGTTGGGAACGCTCGGAACGGTCGTCGTCGACGAGGAGCGCGGCGGCGGGTCGATTCGCGCCGCGTCGCTCGGATATTGACGCGTTAACGGCGGTCGTTTAAGGGGGAAAACGGCGGGGGACGAGTCCCCGTCGCCCGGTTCGAATCCGGGGCCGTCGTTAAAAAAGGGAGAACGGAATTGGCGAAAAAACAGGCGTTGGGCGCCGCGCTCGCGCTCGTTTCCGGCAAGCTCGCCGCCGCGCTCGGGGGAACGGCGACGTTGATTTTCGGCGTCGACCCTTCGGAGCGAACTTACGACCCGGAGACGGACGAAGAGACGACGACGCGTTCGGAAACGGCGCTCGACGTTCCGTTTACCCCGGGCGATTCTCGTCGGGAAACGTTCGCGTCGAACGTCCCCGACGAAGGAACGAACGCCGCCGCGAACGTCGCCGGACGCGAGCTTTTCGGGACGATTCCCGGGAACGCGCTTCCGGAAACGCCGCGCGTCGGGCGCGATAAAATCGTTTTCAACGGCGCGACTTATCGAATCGTCGCGGTCGAGGAAAAGTTTTCGCAAAACGTTTTGGTCGACGTCGTCGTTTCGGCGGCGCGAATTTAAGGGGCCGCGATGAAAGACGAGTTCGCCGCCGCGCTCGATAAGTTTGTCGAAATCGCGAAGAAGAAGGGAACGGAACGCTTGCGTCGCGCCGGAACGGAGGCGGTTAAGAGGATCGTCGTCCGAACGCCGGTCGATTCCGGCTGTTGTCGCGGGAATTGGCGCGTCGCGTTCGGAGGACTCGACCGGACGTTCGACCCGAATTCGCTCGACAAAAGCGGCGGCAAAACGATTTCCGCTTGTTCGGCGCGGATTAAGTCGGCGGAGTTGGGGAACGACGTTTTTATTTCGAACTCGACGCCTTACGTCGAGCCGCTCGAGTACGGCTTTTCGCGTCAAAGACCGGAGGGAATGGTTCGCGTTACCGCCGAAGATATTCGCGGACTGTTGGAAAGAGGCGCGTTGTAAGGGAACAAAATGACGGTTTGGCAAGAGATAACAACGTTTTTCGAAACGCGGATATTGAACGCCGGGCCGAACGCGACGCCGGAAAATATCGCGCTCGAAAACCGTCCGTTCGACCCGGCGGGGAAAACGCTTTGGTTCGAGGCGCGCGTCGTCGAAACGGTGTCCGAACCGTTTACGGAGAAGACCGTTCGGCGAAGCGGCGTCGCCGTTTATACGGTCGCGATCGCGCCCGGGGCCGGAACGGCGCGGCTCGAAAGGAACGTCGGTTTTATTCGGGCGCTCTTTTCGCCGCAAGTCGCGCGACTCGGCGTTTTCGGCGACAAGCGGCTTCGCGTCGTCGTCCGCAACGTCGAAACGACTCCGGCGTTTTTGATCGACGGTTTTTACAAGAAGAACGTTCGCGTTCATTTCGACGCGTTCGCCGACGCCCGCGAAGTTTGAACGTCGTTCGTTTAACGCAAACGATAGAAAGGGTTAACGATGTCGGAATCCGAATTGACGCGCGAAACGCTCGTCGAGAATTTGAACCTCGTCGACTGTTTTTGGGGCGAAATCAATTTCGCTTGCACCGCGAAAAAGTTGCCGTCCTTCAAAGACCGCAAGACTTGGACTTATCAAACGGACAAAATGAAGATCGGCAAGACGGTTTGCGGAACGATCGAGGGGATGGAGCCGATCGAATTGACGGTCGTTTCGTCGTTTAAGTTTGTCTTCCAACAACTGACGAACGCGGCGACGAGCGGAACGTCGAACGACTTGAAATTCGTTCACCGCAAGGGAAACGTCGTCGAAACGTTGGTCGTTCCGAACTGCGAAGTTCTCGGCGTTTCGTTGAACGAAACGGATAATAACGGCGTGTTGACTGCGACGGTCAAATTCCAGCCGGAGGGGGGCGGCGACAAACCTTGGGACGTCTCGGAATCGACCGCGACGACTTGACGCGCCGCGCCGGAATCGCCGCTCAACCGCAATTAACGAAAGGATAAGGAAACCCGATGTTTACGATCGACGTTGTCGACCAAAAAGCGAAAGAAAAAGAAACCGAACCCGTTTTCATTTTCGAATACGAAGGGGAGACGTACAAGTACCGCGAGCCGGACGGAATCGACCGCGCCCGCTTCGCCGACTTGCCGAACTCCGCCGAAGAGGCGTATAAGTTCGTTCTCGCGACGTGCCTTCTCGACGGGAAAACGGAGAAGCCGATCGGGCCGCAATACGCGTACAAGTTTATCCGCAACGACTTCGACGCGGCGGACGCCGTTTGCGCGCATATTTTGAAAGCGTTTGTTAATCGCAAGAAAGAAGAGGACGACGCGGTCGAGGACGAGCGAAAAAACTCCGACGCGACGCCGCGACCCTGTACGGTCGGCGGTATTGCGAACGATTCGGACTCGACCCGCGAACCGCGAAGTTAAGCCGTCGCGACGCTTGGCGGGAACGCGCGTTCGAAGAGTTGGAGAACGAGGGGCGCTTCCCGCCGACGCGGCTCGAGTTTTTGTTGGCGGGAATCCTTTACGCTCAATATATTAAGTTGGGAATCGAGGAATTGACGTTGCGCGACTTCGCCCACGAGGTTTGGGGCGCGGCGAAGGAGTTCGGGCTTCCTTCGCGGGACGCGGACGAAACGGCGTTCGACGCGAGCGCGGCGGAGCGGGACGCGGCCCAATGGTTCGACGAAATGAAACGTTTGGCGAAAGAGACGGGTAAGAAATGAGTTCCGACGTAATCGCTAGCGTCGCGCTGCAAGTCAAGACGGCGGACGCGCTCGCACAAATCGGGAAGTTCGAGAACCGACTCGGCGCGTTGAAACAGTCGGCGGCGTCGGTCGGGGCGGCGGTCGCCGCGCTCTTCGCGCAGCGGAAAGCGTTCGATTTCGCAAGTTCGCTCGTTAAGGAAGCGTCGAACGTTCAAGAGGCGCGCGGGAAGTTTCGCGCCGTCTTTAAAGGACTGACCGACGACGCGCAAAAATACGTCGACGAGCTGAAAAGCGTTTACGGCCAATCGGAATTGATCGCGTTAAACTCGCTTTCGACGTCCGCGTCGATTCTGAAGAACTCCGGAGTCGCCGACGGTCGCGCGCTCGAAATGTCGGGCGAACTCGCCCGAATGGCGAGCGACTTGGCGACGTTTACGAACGTGCAAGGCGGGGTCGAGCAAACGTCGCAAGCGTTGATTTCCGCGTTGACCGGCGAACGCGAAAGGTTGAAAACGCTCGGAATCGCGATTTACGAGGCCGACGTCGCGGCGGAGCGTCTCGCGCTTTCTCGACAAGGCGTCGTTTTCGCTTCGGAAAAAGAGGCGAAAATGGAGGCGACGCTTTCGCTTCTCCGCAAACAATTCGCCGACATTACCGGGCAAACGGTTCGCGAAGGAGACAATTTCGCGTCGCAACTTGGAACTCTCCAAGCCAAGTTTAGCGACTTAAAAGCGGCGTTCGGCGACGCTTTGATCGAACCGGCGACGGCGGCGGTCGTCAAATTGCGCGGGCTCGCCGAATCGCTTTTAAAGCTCGACGACTCGACGCGAAAAAACGTCGCCGTTTTCGGCGTTCTTGGCGCGACGGCGGTTCCGCTCGGCGTCGCGTTGGCCGGAGTCGCGGGCGCCGTCAAGACGT
>JAFSFF010000424.1 GCA_017435375.1 Thermoguttaceae bacterium | reverse complement strand
GGGCGTCACGCTCTCGGCGGCGGGGTCGCTGCAGTGGTTCCGCGACGCGCTTTGCCCGGAACTTTACGAGAAGGCAAAGTCAAGCGGCCAAAACGTTTACGAACTTTTGACGGCGGAAGCGGCGGCGACTCCGATCGGCGCGGACGGGCTCTTCTTCCTCCCGTATTTGAGCGGAGAACGGACGCCGCACGCCGACCCGAACGCTCGCGGCTGCTTCGTCGGCCTCACCCTTTCGAGCGACCGGGGCCGAATCGCGCGCTCGATTATGGAAGGCGTCGCTTACTCTTTGCGCGAAGCGATCGACATTTTCCGCGGTCTCGGCGTTCCGGTCGGCGAAATTCGGGCGTCCGGCGGCGGCGCGAAGAGCCCGTTTTGGCGCCAAATTCAAGCGGACGTTTTCGGAAGCAAAACGACGACGCTCAACTCGGAAGAGGGCCCGGCGTTTGGCGTCGCGCTCTTGGCGGCGGTCGGCGGCGGCGAATACACGAACGTCGTCGAGGCTTGCGACGCGACGATTCGTCAAGTTTCGGAACTTGCGCCTAACCCGGACGCGCAAAAGAAATACGACGCGGCGTTCGCGGTTTACCAACGCCTTTACCGCTCGCTGAAAGCGGACTTCGAAGCGATTTCGACGCTCGGTTGACGTCGCGTCGCCGACGACGTTCTTAATAACGCGCCGTTAATTTTTCAACGCCGTTCGAGGCCGCCGCTCCCGTCGATTTTTCGACCGTGGGCGACGGTCGCGGCGGCGTTCATAATGTCTTCGGAGAAAATACGTTATGCATCGCTCGTTTAACGACGATTACGACTTTGGCTATTTGCCGGAACCTTTCGACGACGACGCGTACCGAACGAAAGAAGAAGTCGAGAAATTTATTCGCGACATTCTTCAAAACGGCGATTATCGTTTATTGCATCGCGCCTATTTTAGTTGGGTCGCGCCGCTCGAACGCACCCGACTTTTTCGTCGAGCTCGCGATATAACGCCGGGCGATCTTTACGCTTTAGTTTATTCCAAACTAATTGAAAAACGGGGACTTGCGCGTTTCGATTTAGCAAACTCGGAACGCTTTCCCAACTGGTTTCAAACTCGAGCGTACTTTGCGCTAAGGGAATACCTCAGGCCCCCTAAGGAGCCGGAGAGAAAACTCGAAATATACGCCCGGATTATCGAGCGCCGTCTGCGCCACGCGGAAGAAAAGCGGCAAAAATACGCCGACGTCGCGCTCCAAAACCGCGAACCCGACCCGGCGCGCGACGCGTTTTCCGAGCTTTTTCGCAAAAATCCGGTAAACGCGTTCATCGTTGCAAGTCGCTGCTGCTCGACGCTCGAATATCAAGAAATCGGCGCGACGCTCGGCTTGGAGCTTTCCCCCGTCGCTTTGGGAAAACGATTCCGCGACGCGTTGAAACAAATCGCGTCGTTTTTGAAAAGAAGAGGTTATAAGCAAGACGACGCGTTTTAAACGCGCCCCCAACTGGCCGAAAGGCCGTCGCTCTTCAACGACGCGACGTTTTTCTTCGCGAGGTTTCCTTATGAGTCGCGACAATGAATTTTGGCTTTGGCGCGCGTTAAAAGACGCTTTCCGCCGCTCTCCAAGCCCCGACAAACCGCTCGACGTCGAGTTCTTCGTTCCCGTTGAGCGCGAACCTATTGAAAACGCAACAGTTGCGCCGACGCCGTTCCCTTCGCCGCGTCGCGATCGTCGCCCTATTTTAAATCGTCTTGCAACCGCCGAAACGCCCGCGCCCTCCGTCGACGCCGCAATCGCGTTGCGCAAGTTTCTTACGCGAAAGCAAAACGAAGCCCAAACCGTCCGGCGTTTGGTAAACCTCCAAGATGTTTTTAGTTACCGCCAAGACCTAGACGGCAAATGGACGCCTTACGGCGCTGATTGTTTCTTTTTCAAATCCGATACCGTCGAGCCGTTCGAGTCGTCTAAGTTTCCTTATCGGAAATTATATTCCGAGCAAAAAGACCTGCGCTTTTTCTTCGAAGCCGATTGTCCGCCATCCTCCCCGCGTTACTGGTTGGCGGAATTGGCGATACCGCCGTTCGCAAGCGATTTAACGGTTTTGCGGCTAAAAGTAACCGACGCCGCCGGTCGTCCCTTAGACCTCGTTTGCCGCAGCGCGTTCGGGCCTAAACCCTATTTCGCTATCGGGTCTCAAGGATACCAAATTCAAGACGGTTTGACGCCGCTTACGTTGAGCGTTTTTCAAAATTATTTCATCAAACAAACTCAACTCGGCGTTCTTTTTAACGACCGACTCTCGCCCGGAAGTTTGCGCCTCCTCGACGCCGACGCGGTCGCGCAAACGCGAGCCGCAAGGAGCTAAAACGTCGTCAAGAAATAAAAAAAACTCGACGCATTCCGAGGAAGCGTCGAGTTTTTAACGGTTCGACGTTAAATTAAGTCGAGAAGACGCAAACGCTTAGCGAGCCGCGACCGCTTCGTTCGAGCGGAGGCTCAAGTTGAACGCCAACGCGGTTTCTTGACCGGCGGTCAGCGTCGCGTGTTGAACGTCTTCGAAAACTTGACCGTCGCGAACGGCGACGACGCGAATTTCGAACGAATAGGTTTCGCCGTATTCAAGGCTCTTCGCCGCGAAGGAACGGACGGCGCCGGTTTGCTTCGTGCGGTAGCCGTTGACGTAAACGATCGCGTCTTCCGGAACGAGCATATTCAGGACGCCCGCGCCGACGGCCGGATCGGCCGGGGGAGTCGGAACGGTTTCAACGCCGGTCGGAGCGCTAAGTTGCGTCGACGGCGCGGCTTGCGGAATCGCCGGAGCGGCGGGGGTTTCCGTTTGGAGCGTCGGCGTCGGGGAAACGTCGGCGTCGAGACCGCCGGCTTGCGGCAAACCGGTTTCCGGGTTCAGCGGATTCGTTTCGCCCGGGACGTAACCGTCGCCGCAACAACGCGGAGCGTATCCGCCGTCGCAAGTCGGTTCGCAGGAAGTCCAGCACGGGTCGCACGGGCTCCAGCACGGGTCGCAGACCGTCCAGC
>JAFSFF010000423.1 GCA_017435375.1 Thermoguttaceae bacterium | reverse complement strand
TCGTCGAGCGGCTCCTTCGGCAGCGCGACCTGTTCGAGCTTTCCGGCGGCGGCGTTACCTTGACCGGCGGAGAACCGCTTTTCCAGCCGGAGTTCGCCGTCGAGTTGGCGCGGGCGTTGCGCGACGGCGGAATTCACGTCGCGCTTGAAACTTGCGGGTTCGCGTCGCCGGAAGTTTTCGACGCGCTAACCGCCGAAGTCGACTTGATTTACTTCGACGTTAAAATCCTCGACCCGGAGCGTTCGCGGCGTTGGACGGGCGTCGACTCCGCGCCGATTTTGGCGAACTTGCGCCGACTTTGCGCGAGCGGTCGTCCGTTCGTCGTTCGAACGCCGTCGATTCCCGGCGTCAACGACTCTCCGGCGGAGCGCGCGGCGGTCGAGCGGCTCGTCGACGGCGTTCCGTCGGCGCTCGGCGTCGAGTTCCTCCCGTACAACGTCGCGGCGGGCGCGAAATACGCTCTTTTAGACCGCGAATTCGACCCCGATTTACCCTAACGCCGCCAATCCCGACGCTTTTGCCGTTTCCGCTGTTTCCGTCGACGTCGCCAATCCCGCTGTTTCCGCCGTCCCCGCCGTTTTTGCCGCTCCCCCCGCCGCCTTATTTCCCCCAACCTCCCGAACAACATTAAAATTTCCCGCAACCAATCCCGCAATCGACGCGTTCCAAACGTTTCGAAAGGAGCTTTATGAACCGAAAACAGTTTTTCACGTCGTTAATCGCCGCCGCGCTGACCGCCGCGACCGCCCTTTGCTCGCCGACGCAAACGTTCGCTCAAGAAGCGAACGCCGCGCCGGTCTCGACCTTCCCGGGGAAAGTCGGCCAATGGAACGGCTTCCAATGCAACGACTTCCAATTCCAAGGGCGCGCCGCGAAGCTCGTCTTCCCGAAAGAGGCGGCCCCCGGCAAGCCTTGGATTTGGCGCGCTCGTTTCTTCGGACACGAACCGCAATTTGACGTCGCGATGTTAACCCGCGGTTACGCCGTCGCTTACGTCGACTCCGCGCCGCTGATGGGGTCGCCGAAATCGGTCGCGCTTTGGCAAGATTTTTACCTCTATCTGACGAAAGAATTCGGGTTCGCGAAAAAAACGAACCTCGAAGGGATGAGCCGCGGCGGCCTTTACACCGTCAACTGGGCGATGGCGTATCCGGAGCAAGTCGCGACGATTTACATCGACAACCCGGTTCTCGACTTCAAAAGTTGGCCCGGCGGATACGGCGAAGGCAAACGCAGCGACGTCGACTGGAACTCCGTTCTTCAAAGTTACGAGTTGACGCAAGAAGAAGCGATGAAATACGCGCTCAACCCGATCGACAACGTCGACGGTCAAAAGAAGATGGCGGCGGCGAAAGTCGGCGTCTTCCTCGTTTGCGGCGACTCCGACCGCGTCGTTCCGTTCCCGGAAAACGCGAAACTCTTCAAAGAGCGTTACGAAGCGGTCGGCGGCCCGGTCGAGTTGATTCTCAAACCTGGAAACGACCATCACCCGCACTCGATTAAAGACCCGACGCCGATCGTCGAATTCGTCGAAAAATTCAATAAATAAAACGTCGAGCGATTATCGGCGCTTAAAAACGCGGCGAGCCTCTTTTGGAACCGCCGCGTTTCTTTTTTTATTTCGCCTATTTTACCCGCATTCCGCTCAAAGAAGCGTCAATCGTCGGCGCGAAAGACGAGTCGTTCGATTTTAACCGCTTTCCCGGTCGCCGAGTCGACGTCGACGATCGTTCCGTTAAGGCGCGCGTCGCCGGTCGCGACTTCGAAAACGGTCGGTCGAAACGTCTTCGTCGTCTCCAAAACGCGGTCGTATCGGCGCCCGATGATTCCGTCGAACGGGCCGGTCATCCCAATATCGCACTGGAACGCGGTTCCGCCGGGCAAAATCGTTTCGTCGGCGGTCGCGACGTGCGTATGCGTCCCCAGAACGGCGGAGACGCGACCGTCGAGGTAGCGTCCCATCGTCTGTTTTTCGCTCGTCGCTTCGGCGTGAAAGTCGACGATCCGCGCCCGAACGTCCGACGGAATCTTATCCAACATCTTGTCGGCGGCGCGAAGCGGACAGTCGATCGGCTGCATAAAGACGCGCCCCAAGAGCGTTCCGACCGCGACGCGAACCGCCGGTCGCTCCGTCGTCGCCGGAACCTCCAAAACCGTCCAACCGCGTCCCGGCGCTTCGGGCGGGTAGTTTCCGGGGCGAACGATTCGCGGGTCGTCCGAGTTCAAAACCGGAAAAATCGCCTTTTGCCGGAACGCGTGATCGCCGAGCGTAACGCAGTCGACGCCGTTATTAATAATCGCGTTGTAAATTTCCGGCGTCAACCCGGAGCCGCCCGCCGCGTTTTCGGCGTTGGCGACGACAAAATCGAGCTTGAAGCGCTCGCGAATTTCCCGCGTTCGTCGAATCAAAATATCGCGCCCCGGTTTGCCGACGACGTCGCCGACCGTCAAAATGCGCAAAACGCTCCCCATCGAGTCCCTCGTTCTTTCTTTACCGTCTTTGTCGACGCGCCGCTCGTCGGTCGGGTCGACCGCCGTTTCGCGGTCGCCTCGCGTCGTTTTCTCTTCATCGGCAAAGTCGGCGCGCCGCGTTTCTTATAAAACGTTAAAAAAGCGGCGATTCCCGCAATTTTCTCGCTTGTTTCAATCCTCGACGCCCGACGCGCTCGGAAAATAAGCAAAATACGCCGACAATACCGAAAGCGTCGTCCTCCGCCTCGAAAAAAATAAAAGGAAAAAAAGCGTTTTTTCTCGCCGATTTTTCAGTCAAGTTTTCGCGGCGGCGGTCGATATAACTAAATAGCGGAGGCCAAAACGCGACGCGACGCTTAAAAAACCGGCGTTTCGCGCGCCTTCCGTTTCCCGTTCCCCCTCCCCCCTTCGAACCCCGAACCCCGTTTGCGACGTCCGAACGCCGAACGCCGCAGTCGATAAAGGCGCGTCCAATGAACCAAGAAGTCAACGTTTTAGCGCTCGTTAAAGGTAAAGAACGTTACGTTTTTCTTTACAACGACACGAATCAATCCGAAATGCTTCGCACCTTCGGACGTTACGCCTCCGATCCGGAATTGAGCTTTAGCTGGTACGACGCCGCCGTTTTGAGTCAAAAACTTCGTCGTAAAGCGCAACGCGACGAAGTCGTTTCCTTGATCGCGTCGAAAAAGGAAAACGCGCAAACGTTGGACGAACTTGAATTGAAAATTGAAGATTAAGCGGTCGTTTTATTTGCGCTTTTGTTTCGGCGCGTTTTTCCTTCCGACTTCGTTTATTTTGCTTTCCTATAAATTTTCCTAGGCGTTGCGGCGCGTCGAAGCGTTTTCGACCGCCGCGTTTTTTTTGAGCGTCGTTCGCAATGCCGTCCTCTCCGTCCAACGAAAGAAATCTGCGCGTTCCGATCGTTCGTTTTCTCCGTTATCTCGCCGTCGAACGCAACTTTTCCGATTATACGATCAAAAGTTATCGCGAAGATTTGGAGGCTTGGCTCGAATACGAGTTGGCCGCTCGCGACGGCGTTTGTCCGCGTCCGGATCAAGTTTCGGTTCTCGAACTGCGCGGCTATCTCTCGGCGATGCGGGAAGCCGACTATTCTAAAGCGACGATTTCCCGACGTTTAGCGTCGTTGCGCGGTTTTTATAAATTCGGCGAGCGCGAGGGTTGGGCGGTCGAGAATCCGGCGGCGGCGCTCCGCAATCCGCGCGGTCGGCGCCCGCTTCCCCGCGTTATGTCGACCGACGACGTGTTGAAACTCCTCTCGGCGCCCCCGGCCGACGATCCGCTTGGACTCCGCGACCGAGCGATTCTCGAAACGATTTACTCGGCGGGTCTGCGCGTCGGCGAACTTGTCGGACTTAATTTTTCCGACGTCGTTCTCGACGAAGACCTCCTCAAAATCCGCGGGAAAGGTCGCCGCGAACGTTTCGCTTTTTTAGGTTCGTTCGCTAAAGAGGCGATACTCCGCTATTTGCTGACGTCGCGACGTTATCTCCGCGTCGCTTCGGCCGAGCGCGGTCGGCGCAACCGCGACTATTTCGCCGCCGCGTCCCCGCCGTCGAACGAAGAACGAGCGTTCGTCGCCCTTTTCGTTCGTTCGGCGTCCGCTCCGACGTCGCCTAACTTACCCAATCTCGCTCGTTTGCTTGCGTCGACCAATTTCGCTTATTTAACGAATTCGCCCAATTCCTCCGATTCGCCCGTCGTTCCCGTTTCGCCGCCCGTTCCCGACGCCGCCGACGCCTCGTCGTCGAACATTCCCTTTGTCGACTTCCGAGACCCGGCGGCGCGTCGACGTTGGGAAGCGTTCCTCGCCGAACCGATTTTCATCAATAAAAACGGCGGTCGCCTCAACGTTCGCAGTATCGGACGCAAACTCGACGCTTATCTGCAAGAAACCGAACTCGACTCTAAAGCGTCGCCGCACACGCTCCGACATTGCTTCGCGACACACTTGCTCGACTCCGGCGCCGATATTCGCTCCATCCAAGAGTTATTGGGACACAAAAACATCGTTACGACGCAAATTTACACGCACGTTTCGACGGCGTCGCTGCGAACGATTTACGAGAAATCGCATCCGCGCGCTCGCCTCGGCCTAAACGCGGACGCGATCCCTTCGCCGGAATCGTCGCCGTCCGCCGTTCCCCTTCCCGTCGCCGTTCCGTCCAACTTCGTCAACCCCGCGCAATCCCGATGACCGACTTTCCTAATTCGCCTAAACTTCCTAATCCTCCCGATTCCTCCGCCCCGTTGACGCGAACCGACAACGAACGCGGCGTCGCGACTTTAACGCTGAATCGCCCGGAACGTTGCAACACGCTTTCGTTCGAGTTGTCGCGCCGTCTTCTCGCCGAGTTGCGCCAAATCGCCGCCGACGAATCGACGCGCCTCGTCGTCTTGCGCGGCGTCGGCAAGCATTTTTGCGCCGGACTCGATCTCGACGAAGCGACGAACGGCGCGCCGATTCCGTTCGAAACGCTCCGCGACGCGGGTCTCGCCCTCGACGATTTCCGCGTTCGCCTCTCCGAAACCGCCGCAGAAACGAACGAATCTCAACTTCTCGCGCCGAAAAGCGACGGACGCGTCGCGACGCCGTTCGATCTCGCCGCTCGACCGTTCGCGCCGCTTTCCGACGACTTTCCGTCGACGCTTCCGCGTTTCCAAGTCGCGCCGCGCCTCGTTTTGGAGATTTTGCGTCAAATTCGGTTAACGCCGAAACCGGTCGTCGCGGCGGTTCGCGGCGCGGCTTGCGGAGGCGGCGCCGGACTCGTTTCCGTTTGCGATTTCGTCGTCGCCGACTCGACTTTTCGCGCCGTCTTTACCGAAACGAAACGCGGCCTTTCGCCGAGTCTTCTCTTTCCGTTTTTGCGCCGAAAATACCCGCTCGCCGCGCTTCAAGAGTTCGTTTTGACCGCCGCGCCCTTCGCCGCTTCTCGCGCGCTCGACGTCGGACTCGTTCAAACGCTCGTCGAACCCGACGCTTTCGACGCGACCGTCGCCGCCGCCGTCGACCGCTTTCTCGAAAACGAACCGCGCTCGCTCGCGACCGCCAAACGCCTCTTCAACGCCGCGCTTCTTCCGACCGACGCCGAAATCCGCGCCGGTTGGCTCGAACATTGCCGCTCTTGGGCGTCGAGCGCCGGTCGCGAAGGAATCGCCGCGTTTCTCGAAAAACGCCCGCCTCGATGGACGCGTTAAATTTTCGGAGCCGCCTCGTTTTCCCGTCGCCGCGCCCCGTCCAATTTAACGTCGCGACGAACGCTTTTCTCCGTTTCGTCCGTCTTCGACGCAAGAAATAAAAACCGCGAAGCCTCCCGTCGCCGGAAGTCTTCGCGGTCTTTTCAACGTTCGTTTTAGCACGTTCGCCCCAACGCCGCTATTTTCGTCGGCGTTAATGATTCGCGTAAATCTCTACTTCGCCGTTCGATTTCAACGCCAAAATTTGCCGTCCGTCTTCGCTCAACGCCAAATCGATCGGCGTCGCGGCGCGCGCTTCGTTTTCGGTCGACGTCCCGTTTAAAATTTCGGAAATCCAGCTCCCGCTCTTCGCGTCGAAAATTTGCAACGGCGACTTTTTCCCGGTCGCGGCGTCGATTTTCCCGGTTTCGGCTGTCGCGATCCAACCGCTCGGCGAAACGACGAGGGCGACCGGATTGGCCGCGCCCGCGAACGCGCGCTCGGTTCCGGGCGTTTTCGTCCAAGAATGCTCCGACTTCCAAGCGCCGGAATCGACGTTGAACGCGTCGACGCGCAAAAGGCCCGAATTCGCGACGACGATTTCGTTCGTCGTCGGCGAATAAACGACGCTCATATACGGCTCGGTCGCCGGTCGAAAACCGGGATAGGAGAGCCCTCCGTCCGGCGCGCCGATTTCGCAGTCGGGCGGCGTTTCTTTTTTCTCGGCGTTTTTCAACGCGTCGAGCGTTCGCCAAGAGTACCGCCAAACGCGTTCGGCGTTAAAATCGCCGACGAAAAGTCGCTCCGGCGTCGCCGCGACCGCCGCGATCGAAGCGCCCGGAATCGTCAAAATCGTCGTCGCTTCCCCGAGCGCGGCGTTTTGAGCGGTTCGGTTCGGCGCGATCTCTTCGGCGACGTCGTTTTCCTTTTCCGCCTCTTCGTCGGCGCCGCGCTCTTCGGCGTCGGTCTCGACGCGGTCGGTCGCAAAGTAAATCGCGTCGATTCGCTCCGGATACGCGATCAAAAGCGCGCCGTTTTTCTCGCTCGTCTCGTCGGCGACAAACGTCAACGCGGTCGGCGCGTCCCCTTCGGCGCTCTCCCAATACTGAAGCCGCTCGCCGTCGCCGACGCGATAGAGCCCGACCCCGGCGCGATCGGCTAAAAAGAACTCGTCTCCCCAACCGGCGGCCAGCGCGACCGGTCGTTCGGTCGTTAAATTTCGCAACGTCGTCGACAACGCGAAATCGGGCCGCGCGTTCGCCGGCGCCAAGGGCAAGCGTCCGTTGTTTTTATCGCGAGGCGCCGTCAAAATCGCGACGCCGCCGACCAACAACCCCAACGCGGCGACAAAGGTCAACGCTTTCCAAGTCGTTTGAGGGCGTTCCAACGTTTTTTTATCGAAAATAACGCGATGAGAATGTCCGCCGGTGTCGGTCCATTCGTGTTTATATCCGAGCGCTTTTTTTTCGCGCCGTTCGTTTTTCGTCTCGTGTCGCATCGTCGCCTCGTCCGTTATTTCGAGCGAAATCGCGCCGCTTCCGTCGCTTTTTTCCGCAAAAGCGCGGCGCCGTCGGTCGATTATACGACGCCGACAAGCGATTAACAAGCGGTTTTTGCCGAATTTTCGTTAAAAACGTTCCAACTTTTCGCCCGTTTGCCTCTTGCGTTCCGAAAAAGCCCCGTCGTCGCGCGCCAAAACGGCGACCGTCGCGCATTCCGGCGGTTCGTTCCGGAAAAAAACGCTCTTTTCCGTTTCCGACGCGCCGCTTTTAACGTCGACCGGATTCGGCGTGAAACCGATCGCGACCACCGCGAGCGCGGCCCAACCGATCGCCGTCCGCAACGGGCCGAGTCGCGTCGAATCGTCGGCGGTCGGCGGATGTTCGACGCCGAACAAGGCGACGAGAAAAAGCATTAACAGCCAATTCCAGCGCTCGAAAAGGAAAACGGCGCCCGCCGCCGCGATAAAAAGCGCCGTCGAAAAATAAACGGCGCGTCGGCGCAATAGCGCGTAAAGAACGTGCCCGCCGTCGAGCTGCCCCAACGGAAACAAGTTCAACGTCGTCAAAAAAAGGCCGACCCAAGCGGCGGCGGCCGTCGGGTGCATCGTCAAAATTCGCGTCGGATCCGAGCGGTCGAAAAAAAGAAGCGACGCCCAACGAAACAACAACGGCTCGCCGAAAACCAAGGCTTCGCCCGACGCCGATTCCGCGTCGACCAACGTCGAATTCGCCAACCCCACCGTCAAAAAAACGAGCGTCGCCGCGAACCCCGCCAACGGCCCGGAAACGCCGACGTCGAAAAGAGCCTTCGCGCTCGGAACGCGACCGCTCATCCGAATTAGCGCGCCCAACGTTCCAAAGGGCGGAAGAGGAAACGGAATGAAAAACGGCGGCGACGCGGGAATATTGTAACGCCGCGTTTGCCAATAATGTCCCAACTCGTGCGCCGTCAAGATTATCATCAGCGGAACGGAAAAGAGCGCCGCGCCGAGCCAAGACCCGCCGCCGTAAAAAACAAATCCGACAAAAGTCGTCGTCGCCCAAGTCGCGACGTACAAACAGAGCGGTTTGCGCCAACGCGACGGCGAACGTTTTTCGCGCGCTTCGTCGGCGACCGTCGCTCCCGCGTTTTCCGTCGTTTTATCCAAAATCCGCGCCGTTTTTCTTAGCGTCTCTTATTTTTCGTAGTTTTACGAGCGTTCGTCGACATTTTTAATCAAACGTCGGCGTCTTACCTAACGTCGTTCGTTTCGGTCGCTCGACTCGCGCTTTGCGCGAATTCGGCCAACTCGGGCGAAACTTGCGGCAAGTCGCGCAAATCGACCGTTTCCGGACGGTATCGCTTCGCGTCTAAAGCGGCGCGCTCCCGTTCGTTGTAAATCCGCATCGCTTCTCGCGACGCGGCGCAAGCGCAACGGCGTTTCGTTTTGCGTCCGAAAAATTTCGGAAAAATCAACGCCAAACACGTCCCCGCAAACGCGACGCAAGCGAACGCCAACGCCGCCAAAAAAGCCGTCGCCATTTCGCCCATTTTTCCGTTTCTCCCAGTTTCTCGCGTTTCGCTTCGCCGCGCATTTCCCGCAAAGCGCCCGGTTTAACGCCAGCGACCAACGCAACCAAACTCGCGCGCCGTCTTCGTCTTTTTCCGTTCAATTTAACGTTAAATCCGAATCCGGCGCCGCGTCGAGTAAATTATCGCCGACCAACCGTCTCGCGTTCCCGACTTTTCTCCAAAATCGAGAACGCGGCGAATCGGCAAACCGCGCCTTAAAGTTCGCTTTGGAACTTCAATTTGCGGTCGGTCAAGCGTTCGAACGCTTCCAGATATTTGGCGCGCGTCTTCGCGATCACCTCTTCCGGAAGCTCCGGCGGCGTCGAGTTGCGATCCCAACCGGATTGGAGCAACCAGTCGCGGACGATTTGTTTGTCGAACGACGGTTGGCCCTTCCCCGGTTCGTATTGGTCGAGCGGCCAAAAACGGGACGAGTCCGGCGTCAACGCTTCGTCGATAAGGATAATTTCGCCGTCCGCCGCGACGCCGAATTCGAACTTGGTGTCGGCGACGATAACGCCGCGTTTCAGGGCGTATTCGCTCCCGCGACGGAAAATATCGAGCGACATATCGCGCAATTTTTCGGCGACGTCGCGACCGACGATCTCGACCGTTTGTTCGAACGAAATATTTTCGTCGTGTCCGACTTCCGCCTTCGTCGACGGAGTGAAGATCGGTTCTTCAAGGCGCGAACTTTCGACCAACCCCGCCGGCAACTTCACGCCGCAAACCGATTGCGACGCTTGATATTCCTTCCAACCGGAGCCGGAAAGGTACCCGCGAACGACGCATTCGATCGGAACGACCTTCGTTTTTTCGCAAAGAACGGAGCGACCTTCGAACATTTTCAGGTCGGTTCCTTCCGGGAAGGGCATTTTTTCGACGTCGGTCGTTATCATATGGTTGCGGACGCCGAGCGTTTCGAACCAAAATTCGGCGATTTGGTTGAGCGTCTTTCCTTTGTCCGGAATCCCGCTCGGCAAAATCCAGTCGAACGCGCTGACGCGGTCCGTGCTGACCAGCAAAATTTGATCGCCAAAATCGTATACGTCCCGCACTTTCCCGCTTTTCGCGGTCATACCGGGAATCGACGTTTTCAAAACAACGTTTCCGCTCATTTTTCAACCTTCGACGGATTATTTCAAAATTTAACGACGTTCGCCGTCCGACGAGAAAAATCCCAAGCGGAAAACGTCGCCCATTTCACCCTGTTTCACCAGATTTCCAGTTCGCGCTCCAATTCGACGCCAAGGCGTTCGCGCGCTTGCGTTTGAATCAAGTTGAGCAAGCGTTTAACGTCCTCGCCGGCGCACCCTTCCGACGCTTCGACGAAATTCGGGTTGCGCTCGCTAACGACGGCGCCGCCGATTCGCGCGCCTCGGAACCCGGCGTCGGCGATCAGGTCGGCCGCCCGCTGTCCTCGCGGATTTTTGAACATTCGCGCGCATCCTTCGGTCGCGTCCGGCGTCGTTTGCTTGCGAACAATCCAAATTTTTTGGAGTCGTTTCGCCAGTTCCTCGGGATTTTCCGGCGTCAAACGGAATTTCGCCGACAAAACGATCGCGTTCTCCAAGGAGCTGACGCCGTCGCCAAAAACGACGTCGCCCTTCGAAAGCTCGGCGATCTCGCCGTTAAAATACGCGACGCGAACCGATTCTAAATACTCCTCGAACGACGCGTCGTTCGTCGAAGCGTTGCGAGCGACCCCGGCGCCGACCGTCCCGGGAATCCCGATCAAGCCTTCGAGCCCGGCCAACCCCGCCGTCGCGGTCGCGGTCGCCAAACGCCCGACCTTCGCCCCGCCGCCGGCGACGACGAACGGCGCGTCGAGTTGAATGTCGCAAAAGACCGGCGCCGTCAAGCGAATCGCCAACCCCGGCGCCCCGACGTCGGAAACGAGCAGATTCGAACCGTCGC
>JAFSFF010000422.1 GCA_017435375.1 Thermoguttaceae bacterium | reverse complement strand
CGCCGCGTTCGCTTCCGACGCGCCGGTTTACTCGCCGTCGCCTTGCGCGCCGGTCGCGACTTGTTCGCCGTCGCCGCCGGTTCCGGTTTGCGCGCCCGTTTGCGGGCCGGTCGGGGAGGGCGTCGCGGTCGAGACGAACGTCGGAACCGCTTGCCCCGGCGGCGTTTGCTCGCTGAACGTCAACGTCGGAACCGCTTGTCCGGGCGGCGTTTGCCCGCTCGGCGCGAACGCTTGCGAAAACGGACGTTGCGAAACAGACGTCGGCGCGGCGCCTTGCGCGTCCGGCTTTTGCTCGGTCGCCGTCGGCTCGAACGTCGGCGTCGGCGGCGCGAAGAAAGTCCGCGCTTGGTCGCGAACCGTTTCGCGTTGCGGTCAAACCGGTTTTGCTCGAACCTCCTTCGTCCGCAACATTTGCGCGGCTCGACAAACCGCGTCGAGCCGCCGCGCCGTCGCGACCGTCGTTGTTCGCTCGACCGGAACTTGCGCGACCGCAACCGCCGCGCCGCCGCTCCCGTGCGCGCCGGTTTGCCGCTAACCGCCGACGCTCGACGCTGGAAACGGCGCCGAGCGCCCTAATCGATTTTTCCCAACTACCTCCCGAAAAAAGGAGCCGTCCCGATGAATAGGCGCGCCTTCCTTAAAACCGCCGCCGCGACCGCGCTCGCCGCGTCCCTTCCGCTTGCGCCGCTCCCCTTCGACCCGTTCCGAACTCTTGCGCTCGCAAGCGGTTCCGACGACGGCCCGACCTTTCGCGCCGCCGCGCCGACTCTCGACGACGCGCACGCGGCGTCGTGTCGCGTCCGAGTTCCGAACGCGTCCGGAAGCGGAACCTTCGTCGGCGTCGCGGGCGGGCTCGCTTGGGTTCTGACCAACTATCACGTCGTCGGGCGAGCGAAAACGACGCGGCTCGACTTTTGGACGAATAGCGTCCTCGAAACGGTCGACGCCGCCGTTAAGTGGCGCGCATACGACGCTTCGCGCGGATACGACTTCGCGTTTTGCACCCTCGACCCGGCGGAACTCGCCCGAATCGCGCCGCCGTTCGTCCGACTCGGCGGGCCGGACGCGACGCCGAGTCGCGACGCGTTCATCGTGTCGAGCGGCTGTCCGGACGGACGGTTCGCGCAGGCTTGGCGCGGCAAAATCGTTTCCTTTTGGAACGACTCGACCGCGCTTTTCCAGCCGCCGCCGGTTCCGGGCCAATCGGGAAGCGGCGTTTTGGAACGCGTCGACGGTTGCTTAACCCTCGTCGCCGTCTTGACTTGGCTCGTCGGCGAACGCGGTCGCGACGACTCGAAAGGCGGCGCGATTCCGGTCGCGAACCTGCACGAAGCCGCCGCGCCCGGTTCCCCCGCCGCCGCGCCGTTCGGCGACCCGATCCCCCCCGGCGCGACGGAATGTCGGCGGGCGCGGCCGCGCGTCTTTCCCGCAAGAGAACCCGCCGTCGCTCTCTTAGGAGGCAACCGATGAAACGCAAGGACTTAACCGCTTTAACGTTGGTCGCGCTCCTAACGCCGCCGACATTCGCCGTCGCGTCGCAACCGACCGCCGCGCCGACCAACGGAATTCCCTCAACCTTGGAAACGACCGACTTCGCCGCCGCGAACGCCGGTTTCCAAATCGCCGCCGACCCGCCGACCGCGCCGGAGTCGTTTAAGCGTTCGACCGACGCGGCGACGGAAGACGTTGCGCAAATGTCGTCGGCGCAAAACTTTCGGAGCCGACCGCCGGTTCGCGAAAACGTCGGGCTCCCAATTCTCGACGGCGCCCGCGACCGGCGCGACGAACCGTCGCCGTCGCCGCAACCAAAGCAGGAACCGTCGACCGACGAACTTTCGCGCGGACTCGGAGGACGCGTCGCCGACCAAATCGCCGAGCGAATCGAGCGCGCCGTCGACGAACGCGTCGAAGCGTTGCGCGCCAAGTTCGAAGCGGAGCGTCGCCGCTGGACGCTGAAACTTTTCTTCGCGGGGCTCGGAACCGTCGTCGCCGGAACCCTTTTAGCCCGAAGTCTTAACGGCTTGACGACCGCGCTCGTTCGGGCGCTCGCGACCCTCGCAAACCGCGCCGCCAAACGTCTCGCCGCTTGGACGCTCGACCGCGCGAAAAAGCTCGTCGAATCGCAAACGCCGCCGCAAAACGGCCCGCAAAGTTGACGTAAAGCCTACAATTTGACGGGGATAAGGCGCCGAAAATCGATAAACGCCGAAATTTGCGTTTTAAGCGCGTCGGAATGGACTCCGACCGCCGAGTCGAAACGGAGCGAAACGCCGCTCCAACGCCAAACTAGGAGGGTGAACGAAAATTGAAAAACGATAAAGAAAACAAAGAGCGCGCCAAACGCCTCGTCGCGCCCGCCGATCGCGTTCTTTTGACGCTCCGCTGGGCCGACAAGCTGTCCGACGCCGAGATCGCCGCCGCGACCGATCGCCCCGAACGCGAAGTCGCCGCCCGGCTTACTCAAATCGAAACCCGACTCAAACGCGCCGCGTAAAAGGAGCCGCCGCAATGGAACTCAAAGAAAACTGCGAACTTAACCCGCTTTTCGAGGAACGCGAACGCCGTCGCCGGGCCGAGTCGCTTCTTTCGCTCGTCGAAGCGGAACTTGACGACGCCCGCGCCGCGCTCCGCCGCGCCCGCCGATTAGCCTTGACGCTCGCCGCCTTCGCCGCGACCGCGTTTGTCGCCTTCGCTCTGAAATAATTCAACAAAGGAGCCTCGCCCGATGAAAACGACTCTTGAAACGAAAAACGCCGCCGTCGCCGCGATTTCGGCGAACTCGACGCTCGTCCTCTTCGCCGCCGTCGTCGACGGGAACCCGACCGCCGCGCAAATCGAAACGGCGCGATACAGCGTCGCCGCGAACCTCGAAAACGTCGGCGCGACCGCGACAAGCGCTTATCTAACAAGGTTTGAGCCGGTCGCGGTCGACGTCGACGAAAGCCTCTTGTTAACGGT
>JAFSFF010000421.1 GCA_017435375.1 Thermoguttaceae bacterium | reverse complement strand
CGTCCGATCGCGACGGACGGTCGCTTAATCGTCGATTACGTCTCGTATCGCGGTTTGCTCGCGCTCGCGGGCGTCGCGCCGCAACCGGTTCAAAACTCGGCGGATAACGCCGCTGCAACAACCGCCGCCGCAACAACCGGCGACGTCGCGACCGCCGACGCGGCGCAAGCGTCCGCCAAAATTCCGGAAGCCGGGCGAATCGTCCGCTCCGACGACGGCGGCGCCGCGCTTTGGCTCGGTTCGGTCGACGATCTTTGGTCGTTCGGCAAAGCGGTCGGACGCGGCTCCGTTTGGCGCGCAACCCAGGTCGCGGCGGGCGCGCCGTCCGATCCGATGCTCGCGACCGGTTTCGACCGCAAAACGCTCGTTCTCGAAAACCACTCCGACGCCGACGTCGAAATCGCGTTGGAAGCGGACGCGACCGCGACCGGCGATTGGCGAGAATACCGTCGCTTCCAAGTCCCGGCGAAACAAAAGGTTGAGTTCAAGTTTCCGGACACGTTCCAAGCGTATTGGCTCCGAACGGTCGCCGACCGCGACGCGACGCTGAGCGCGACCTTTATTTATCGTTGACGTTTTTCGCTCGCGTCGCCGCTCCCAACGCCGCGACGCGGGCTCCTTCCTTTTGTTCGCGCGTCGGTCGGACTTTTCTCAAGCCGCCGCCGAAAAAATCGCTCTCTTTTTAGGGAAAAACGCCGCCTTTTCTTGACGTCCGACGTTTGCGGCGGTATAATGAAGAAACGCCGAAATCGCCCGTCGTTTTTGCGCGCCGCCGTTCGACTTTTAGCGCCCGTTCGCATTAAGGAGCGTTTATGCCCGTTCGCCTCGTCGTCGCCGACCAGCGCCCCGTCGTCCGCGCCGGCCTTTTTTCCTTTTTTTCAGACGGCGACGTTCAAATCGTCGACGAAGCGCAAACCGCCGAACAACTCGTCGCGAAAACGCTCGTCGCGCGACCGGACGTCCTTTTGCTCGACGTTAATTTCCCCGATCAAACGGGTTTCGAAGCGGTCGAAACGCTGAAAGCGCAACGTTTCGACGGACGAATCGTTTTCTTCGCCGACGTCGATCAACAGGCGTATTTTGCGCGCGCCCTCGCCGTTGGCGCCGACTCGTATTTACTGAAAAAAACGTCGCGGGCCGAGCTTTCGAGGGTCGTTCGAACGCTCGGAACCGCCGGGCCCGAGCCGAGCGGCGCGCCTTGCTCCGGCGAGCTTCGCCGCGTCGCGTCGCTGTTAAGGCGACGTTCCGTCGATCCGTTGAATCCGTTGACGGCGCGCGAAACGCAAGTGTTGCGGCATATTGCGTTCGGTTTGAGCAACAAAGAAATCGCCGCGTCGTTGCAGTTGAGCCTCGACACCGTTAAAGAACACGTTCAAAATATTTTGCGAAAACTCGACGCTCGCGACCGCGCGCAGGCCGCCGTTTGGGCCGTTCGCAACAAACTCGTTTATTAACTTCAAACTCGTCGCCGCGACGCGACGAGTCCGTTTCACCTTTTTTGCGCCCGTCGCAACGACGGCGCGCCTAAGGACGCCAACCTATGAGCGACTCTAAAGTCCATATTCTCGTCCGTTACGAAGACGACGCCGCGATCGCCGACTGCCTCGACGCGAAATTGAACGAGGAATTGAGCATTCAGTCTTGGGGCGACGAGATGTACGCGTTGATCGAAAATTGCAAAAAAGAACGCGTTATCGTCAACTTTCAAAACGTTAAATTTATGTCGAGTTCGGCGCTGCGCGTTCTGATCACCGCGAACAACAAAGCGAAAGCGAAACGCGTCGCTCTTTTCCTTTGCCGCATCGACGAAAATATTTTGGAAGTTTTCAAAATCACGAAACTTGACACAATTTTCAAAATCCGCCCGACCGAAGTCGAAGCGCTTCATTCGCAAATTTAGCGTTCGCCGCGAACCGATTCCGTTCGCTTTCGTTTCGCGTCATTTTTTTGAGAGTCGTTATGTCGACGCAATCGAACAACACTTGGCGCCGCGTCGCGTCGTTCCCAAGCGTTTCCGGCGCCGGAACCCCGTTCGTCGAAGCCGTTCTCAACGAACTCGCGCGGCGCGCTTGGTCGTCTAAAGACTTGTTCGCCGTTCAATTAGCGTTGGAGGAGGCGATCGCGAACGCCGTCGAACACGGCAATCGGCGCGACCCCGCCAAAAAAGTCGACGTTTCCGCGGAAATTTCGGTCGAACGCGTCCTGTTGTCGGTGCGCGACGAAGGCGAAGGTTTCGACGAAACCGCGACGCCGAATCCAACGCTCGCCGAAAACCTTGAAATTCCGACCGGTCGCGGGCTTCTCCTCATCGGCAACTTTATGACCAACGTTTGGCGCGGTTCCGGCGGCGCCGAAATCTTTATGGAAAAAACGCCGACGTCCGACGGTTTCTAACCTTTCGTTCGTCGCGGTCGCAACCGGCGGCGTTCGTTTTACCGTTCGCTAAAGACGAGAAAAAACCGAGTCGGCGCTCGACCGACTCGTTTTTTTCAACGCTCCGTCGTCGCGGAGCGCAACGCTTATTCTCAAACGACTTAGAACTTAACGTTCAAATCGACGTCGAACGCGAACGCGTCCTCTTCGTCGTCGGAATCGTCGAACGCCCAAACGGCGTCCGCTTCGGGCTCGGAACCGACGGCGGCAAACGTTTCGACCAACGCGGCGCGCTCGGCGACGGCGGTTTCGGCGGCGGTTTGCGTCGCGACCGTCTCTTCGGCGACGGCGGTCGTCGCGGCGTCTTCTTCGTCGTCGTTTTCAGCCGCCAAGGTTTCGGCGACCAACGCGGCGTCGACGGCGGCGGCGCGCGCAACTTTCGTCGCGGCGGCGACTTCCGACGGATTAACAAGGGCGTAAACGCCGTCTTCGGTCTCGACTTCCGACGCGAGAACCGCGCTCGAAACCGCGACTTTCGGTTCCTCGGCGTAAAACGAGTCGGAAACGTTGTTCGCCTTCAAACCGTACTGTTGCAAAAGCGGGCCGAAGTCCTGCGAACTAATTTTAGCGTCGTTATTAAAATCGAAAATCTTGCAGAACGTCAAATTATTCGGCAAGTTGGCGACGTCGTATCCGTACGCCAACAGGAAGTCGCTAACGTCTTTCGCGTTGATCAAGCCGTCGTCGTTCGAGTCGGCGGCGACCGGATAAACGACAAGATCGGTCGGCGCGGCGACGGTCGCGACGGCGGAACCGTTGACCGATTGCGACGCGGCGACGGCGGAAAAATCGGCCGAAACGCTCTTGACAACGCCGTCTTCCGGAATCGCGAGACCGCCTTCGTAAATCCCCTTGGCGTCGACTTTCGGCGAAAAACGAACGCGAGCGACGAGCGCCCAACCGTCGTTCGCGGCTTTCCCGGTCGCCGAAACGGTCGCGACGCCGTCGGCGGCGGACGTCGTCGTTTCAAACCCGGTCGCGGCTTCGACGCCGACTAACGTAAAGGATTCGGAGTTAAACTTTAAGGAAGCGATCGCGGTCGTAACGACGCCGGCGCCGTCGGTCGTCGCCCACACGTCGATATAGAAGTTCGACCATTCGTCGAGCCAAGTTCGCTCGGTCGCGAGCGCGGCGTCCAAATTCGCGCCGGCGTCGGCGGAAGCGGATTGGCAAACGAACTTCACGGAACCTCCGGCGCTCGCGCTTCCGTCAGTGTTTAAGAAAACGCCGACTTTCTTTCCTTGCGCGAGAACCAGGTCGGGCGACGCGTCGTCGTTGAAGCGTCCGACGGTCAAGGCCGAACCGACCGCCGTCGCCCCCAACGATTTTCCGGCGTCGAAAACGGAAGTCGTTCCATTACCCATAAATCCGAAAAGATTCGACTTGCCGGCGGTCGTGTTTTGCACCGTCGCGACGTCGAGCTTGCCGTCGACGTTCAAGTCGGCGAGAACCAAGCCGGTCGGCGCGACGCCGGAAACGCGCAGGGAAGAATTCGACGCGACCGCCGAAAGCCCCGAAGCCGTTTGCAGATAATACGCGACGTGCGCGTAATTCGACCCGGACGCCGCGTTCAAGACGACGACGTCGGCCAAACCGTCGCCGTTAACGTCGCCGATCGCCGCGGCGGTCGGGTTGTAAACGCCGGAAGCGACCAAGCCCGTGTTCGTCGTCAAGGTTGTCGCGGTAAAATTCGAACCGGTGTTTTTCAAGACGGAAATCGAGTTTTTCGCCGAGTTTACCGCGACGAGATCGTCAAACCCGCCTCCGTAAATCGAACCGGCGGTCAGCGCGGTCGCGCCCAAAGATCCCAAGCGATACGAACGAGCCGAGCTCAGCGTCGTCGAACCGGCGGCGACGTTCAAGCGCAACGCGTCGACGTATTGAACGCCGGACGTCGTTTGCGACAACACGGCGATTTCGTCGACGCCCGCTTGCGAAAACGAACCGACGGTAAAATCGACAAAGCCCGAAACGGCGCGCGACGCGACCGGGGCGAACGAACCGTTCGAGATTTGTTGGAAAATTTGCAGGTTCGTTCCAACGGTAAAATCGGAACCTTCGGCTTGATAATAAACCGCGACGTCGGTCAAACCGTCGCCGTTAAAGTCTCCGAAGACGGCTTTTTTCGCCGTTTGATTAAAGGTCGCGACCGTTTTCGCGTTCGTAATCGAACCGTCCGCCGCGGCGTCGCCGACGGTAATTTGCGTCGCGCCGACAAGGAGCGTTTCGGTCGCGCCGTCGCCGTCGACGTCGCCGACGTAAACCGAGCAATAGTTCGGCGTCGTCGAAACGACGGCGGTTTGTTCAAATTCAAAGCCGTAAGTTCGCGACGTTTCGCCTTGGAAGACCACGTAAGAAGAACCGTTGGCGACGAAAAGTTCCGGCGTCGCGGCCAATCCGCCCATATTGCCGATCGCGGCGCCCGAGGACGCGTTCAAAGTCATTCCGTCGCATTTAACGACGTTGGACGTAAATTTGACGACGCCGTCCGCAAAAGCGAAGTCGTTCAAAGTCAAAATAGAAGAGTTTTTATCGACCGTTCCGCCGACGATCAGAACGCCGTCTTTTTCAACGACCCATTCGACGACGACCGACCCGAGCGCGCTCAAATCGGCGACGTATTTTTTGGGCGTCGTCGCGCTAATATCGGTCAAGACGAGGGAATTCGAGGTTTGCGAAGAAGCGCGATCGATCGAGACGACGCATTCTTTTCCGCCGATCGTCGCGACGTCGGCCAAAATCGGGTCGTCGGTCGTCGAAGAGCCGGAAAGATTAAGCGAAGTCGCCGATTTTCCGAAATTGGTTTCGCCGACGCAGGAATAAATCAACGTTTGACGCGGAGAAGAACCGCCGCTTCCCATCGACAACGTCGAACCTTGAACGAGCAAATCGGCGCCGGACGCGGTTTCGCGAAGCGCGACGTCGAGCGCAAGGAAAGCAAGCCCGGAACTCGGAAAAGCCGAAACGTCGAGCGCCGTCGTCGAAACCTTCGCGAACGAGTAGTCGGAAGAACCTTGGTAAACGGTCGCCGAAAGCGCGAGTTTGGCGCCGGTCGTTAATTGCGAAACCACGACGAGATCGGCGATTCCGTCGTCGCCGACGACGTCGCCAAAGACGACCGGCGAGTCGTTCGCGTCGATCAGTTCGGCGATCGCGGTCGACTTCTTCAAAACGTAGGCGCCGGTTCCGTCGTTCGCGTAAACGTCGAGCGTTTTTTCGCTGTAATTAATCGACAGCAGTTCGTCGACTTCGTCGGCGTTCATATCGGAAAGTTCGCAGAAATTCGGCGCGCGCTCCGAAAAATCAACCGAGTATTCCGTCGAAACCGACTCAAATTCGGTCGTTTTCTCCGGCGCGAACCCGCCCCAATCGGCGTTCAGCAGCTCGCGATTTTCCAACGCTTCAAGCGAAAGACGCCGCGCCGACGGCCGAGAACTGGAAATTTTTCGTTCGAACATACGTTGAAAAAACTCTTTTTTCATAATCGTTGCCTTCGTGTTGACTCAAACCGGAAAACCGATTATTTTAATACCGACGCTGAAAATTTGCTCTATTTACGCCGTCGAGCTTGCGATTATCCTCGGTCGGACGGCGACCCAAACGACGTTCGCGCCGCGTTTCGTTATTCGTTATTTTACGAACGCTTCGTCGACGACGTTTAGGTTGGGCGCGTCCTTATTAGTTTTAATAAATTTAGGATGTTTTCTGGAAAAAAAGGTTCGCGCTTTTACGAAAAAAACGCCCGAAAACCGGAGCTTCGGCGTTAAATTCGGAACGTCTTTCCTTTCTTAGCCGCTCAACGAAACGTTCGCATCGTTTCGACGGCAAAATCTTCTCCGTCAATGATACCGGGCGGCGCCTAAAAATGCAAGAGACGTTTTAAAGAAAATTTCTTTTTTATCGATTTTGAGACTTTTTTCTTCCGCAACCGTTCCGCCAACGCGCTCCGTCGCGCTTCTTGAAGGTTTTAATCGCCGATTCGTCTCCGTCAAGCGGTCGTCGCAACGTTGAAACGACCGCTTGCGAAGATTAAATCGGCGTCTACTTATCGTCCGTTTCGTCGAAATCGTCGTTTTCGTCGAATTCTTCGGCTTCTTCGTCGACGTCGTCGTCATATTCTTCGTCGACGTCGTATTCCTCCTCGTCTTCCCAATCTTCCTCCTCTTCTTCTTCGTCGTCGTTCGCTTCGTCGAAGTAGTTAAGGAACGATTCGTCGTCGGTTTCGGAATCGGTCGCGTCGTCGGCTTCGGCGCGCGTTTCGGAATCGGCGAGGAAGACGGTCGCCCATTCGTCGTAATCGAGCGACTCGATCGCGTCGTCGTCTTCCTCGTCGTCGCTTTCGTTCGCTTCGGAAACCGCGACGTCGACGACGCTCGCTTCCGGAGCGACTTCCAGCGCGCTCTCCGTCGTTTCGTTCGCGGAAAAGGTCGGGCTAATTTCGGACAACGCCTTTAACTCGACGCGTTCGCCATCGAGCGCGACGTTTTTCAACGTCTCGACGTACTCGGCGACTTGCGCGGCGCGCTCGCTCGGATCAGAAACGGCGTCGATCGTTTGCGCGTCTTCCGCCGTCGGTTCCGGAGCGTTCGCCGAAAAAACGAACGACGAGAAGTCGGGCGCGCTCGGCTCGACCGCCGCGTCTCCGCTTTCCGGCTCCTCGACCGTCTTCTTCGCTTCCGCCGCGACCGGCTCCGTCGTCGCGTTTTGCGACGTTTCATCGTCGTTGCCGCCGACCGAGAGCGCGCCTTGCGTTGAACGGAGGTTTTCGGCGTCTTCGCTCAATTTCAGCGACGACGTTTCTTCGTCGTCGGAACCTTCGACGACCCAGTAAGGTTTGCGCGTTTTTTCGTTCGTCGCCCGCTCGCTCTCCGGCGTCGGCGGCGTCGGTTTCGCGCCCGGTTCGAGCGTTCGATACGCGTCGGCGTTCGCTCCTCCGACGACGTCGATCGACGGTTCCGCGTCGACGCTCGGCGTCTCGGACGCGAAATTCGGCCCGGCGTCCGCTTTTTCCGACGCGACCGAAACAAGCGTCTGGGCCGGATTCTTGCGTCGACGCTTCGACTTCGGCGGAAGCAACACTCGGAACGCGCGGCGTTTCGGGTCGTTCGAGGTCGGAAGCGCGCAAACCGGAACGTTCAAGCCGAGGAAAAGTCGGCAAATGTGTTCGTGGCAGGTGAAGAGGAAGATTTGCCGCCCGCTCTTCGCGAAATCGCAAAGAACCTTCGCCGCGATTCCGGCCCGCTTATTGTCGAAGTTGACGAGAACGTCGTCCAAAATCAACGGCATTTGAATCCCGTGTTTCTCGAACGAAACGACGAGCGCCAAACGAATCGCGATGAAAAGCTGCTCCCGCGTCCCGCGAGACAAGGAAGCGACGTCGAGCGTTTCGCCGTCCGCCGCGTCGACGTAAAGCGCGTCTTCGCCGAGCGGCGTCCAGATGTTAACGTAACGAGATTCCGTCAAGCGGCGCAAATAACGCGACGCTTCGCGGAGCGTTTCCGGTTGGCGCTCGCGTTCGTAAGCGCGACGAACGTCCTCCATCGCCCGCCCGGCGATCGCGCGACTTTGCCAAAGATCGGCCATTTCGGCAATTCGCAGGTCGAGCGCCGCCGCTTCGAAACGACTTCGAATCGACTCTTTTTTCGCCGCGATCGCGTCCGCTTGTTGGCCGAGTCGCCCGGAGAGTTCGAGTTTGCCGCGCAGTTCGGCGTCGAGCCCTTCCAGCCGGCGTTCCAAATTCTCGATCGCCGTCGGAAGTTCCTCGCGAACCTCCGCGTCGAGCAGGAGCGCGCCGAGTTCCTCTTCGGAGCAGAATCCGCCGATTCCGACTTCCAAACGGCGTTGCGCTTCGTCGAACGCGGCGTTCAAACGGCGATACGTCGCGTACCGCTCGACCGCCTCGACGAGCGCTTCGGTCGTCTTGACGCGATACCCGGCCAAGAAGCGACGAACGTCTTTCGTTTGGCGACGGCGCGCCAAGAAGAATTGGCGATATTCCTTTTTCAACGCGACCATCGAGTCCCAAAGCTCGGCGCGGCGTTTTTGCGACAGGCCGTATTCTTCGGCGACGGCGCGGAGTTTCGGGGCCAACTCGAACGGCGTCGCGTCTTTGGCGACGTCGAGTTTCGGCAGGAGCGCGACGGCGGCGGCGAAACGGTCGACGATCCCTTGCCGTTCGCGTCCGAGGAAATCGATTTCGGCGACGACGCCTTCGATCTGACGGCGCAAATCTTCGGTCAAGCCGACGCGGTCGAGCAAGTCGCGCACCTGCGTCGGTTTAAGCGTCGCCGGAAGACCCGCGTCGCGAAGCCAAGCCGTCCAGCGTTTGCGCGCTTTCTTCAACGCTTCCTCCGCTTTTTGAACGCGAGCTTCTTCGGCGCGGAAAATTTTCGTCGCTTCGCGCCATTGCGCTTCGACCGGCGCCAACGACTCGAAAAACGCCAAGTCGGTTTTCGCCTTTTGCAACCGCGCTTCGAGCGTCGCGGTCGAGTTCGGGGCCGCCGGGAAGCGTTCGTCGAGTTTCTTCGTTTCCGCTTGCGCTTGTTCGAGTTGACGCGTCAAGAGGCCGAGTCGGCGTTGGTTGTCTTCGAGCTTTTGATAATTCTTCTTTTCGACGGTCGTTTTGTAAAAGATGCAAGCGATCGTCGCCAAGAGCCCGACGAGCCCGACCGCCAGCTCCATTCGTCCGAAGAGCGACAAGCCGAAGAGCAATCCGCCGACGACGACTCCGGCGCCGAGCGCGTAAAGAGGCGCTCCGGTAATCGTTTGATTGTCGGCCAACGTCTTGTTTTGCCGTTCGAGTTCCTTGCGGTATTGCGTCATTTCGGCGACGCGGCGCTCGATCTCGACGCGGCGGCGGAGCCCGCTAAGGAGCGCGCCGGTCTTCTCGATCGCTTCGGTCAAGTTGCGTTGCGACCGCGACGTCAAGCCTTGTTCGAGCCGTTCGACCAATTCGTTCAAGCGCGCTTTGACGACTTCGAAGTCCTCGCGATATTTCTTCAGCTTCAAACGTCGACGGCGAACCGCTTTAGCCGGGACGCGGAAGTCCTCGACTTCCTTAAACGACAAGCCTTCGTCGACCAATTTGTTTGGAAGCGTCGGCGTTTGCGACGCGTTTTCTCCGCTTCCGCCGACGTTGGCGCCGTTCGAATTCGCTCCGAATCGCGTTTCGGGCGCCAAATTCGACGCGACGATCGCGGCGTTCATCGCGTCGAGCGCGGCCGGCGTCAGCGTCATTTTGCCGTCGCGAGCGCTCTTGACGCGGGCGTCCTCTTCGGCGAGCTTCGCGTTGAGTTCCGACAATTCGCCTTGCAAGCGCCCGACTTCCTCGTCGATTTCGCGCAGTCGCGGCAGATCGTCTTCGAGAATCGCGACGCGGGGCGCCAACTCTTCCAACGCGGCGTCGACCGGACTCGCGTCCCGTTCGTCGCAGAGCGCTCGATAAGCGTGTTTGAGTTCCTTAATCTTTTTGCGGGTTTCCTCGACGACGTCGCAGAGCG
>JAFSFF010000420.1 GCA_017435375.1 Thermoguttaceae bacterium | reverse complement strand
TTGCCGGCCGTCCAAGCGGCTCGCGAAGCGGCGCGTCGTATGCAATGCACGAACAACCTCAAACAATGGGGTTTGGCCGTCCACAACTACAGCGACATTAACAAAAAACTCCCGATCGGCGCGACGATGGGCGACTCCGCCAGCCGTTGTGGCATCGGCATCCGCTGCACTTGGTATCCGCGTATGTACGCGTTCATCGAACAAGCCGCGCTCGCGTCGCAATACGACTTCGGCAAGCACTTCTATCAATATCCGAACAACCAAGAAGGCGCCAACGCCAACCGCGACCCGATCGCTTGCGAAAGTGCGAAACCGGATATGTTCTACTGCCCGAGCGACAAACCGGGGAACGAAATCGCGAAGAGCGAAACCTACGGTCGCGCCCGCGCCAACTACGTCGGTTGCTTCGGGTACCGCGCCAACTTCCACGCCGACGAAGTTCCGTCGCAACACACGCACCTCTACACGAAGTTCGAAGGCGCGATGTTCTATCTCTCGAAGTGCATCGGCCTTGAAAGCGTTACCGACGGCACCTCGAACACGCTCATGATTTCGGAAGTCCTCCTGACGGACGATACGAAAGACACCGACAAACGCGGCGACGTCTACAACGACGAACGTATGGGCTCCGGTTTCTCGACGATTCTCACGCCGAACTCCACCAGCCCGGACGCGATGTACACCGGCACCTGCCTCGACGAAGACGAACCGCGTCGTCCGTGCGTCGTCGTCGACGCGGTCGAATACACCGCCGCGCGCTCGAACCACTCCGGCGGCGTCAACGCGGCGATGGGCGACGGCTCCGTCCGCTTCTTCTCCGACACGATCAACGCCGACACGTGGAAAGCCATTTCCACCACCAAGGGCGGCGAAACGAATATCGACCTCTAATCGATTTTTCGTCGGAAATAAATCTAGCGTAAATTTTTGCGCGATTTGAAAAACGTCGTCGCTTTTCGCGGCGGCGTTTTTTTGAATCGGCGATAAACGGGGCGCGTTTCGGGCCTCGAACCCTAATATTTGAGAGAAGAAAATGAACAAGAAGATTTTTGTTTCGGCGTTGGCCCTGTGCGTTTGCGCGTTTGTTTTCGTCGGTTGCGACAAAGGCCCGAAAAAGGTCGCGGTCTCCGGCACGATCACCGTCGACGGCGAACCGATCGACGTCGGCGCCGTGAAGTTCGACGCGGTCGACGGCCAAGGCATGTCGGACGGTTGCAAAATTAAAGACGGTAAATTCGAATGCGAAATGACGACCGGCGAAAAGAAGGTTACCGTTACCGCCGCGTCGAAAGTCGTCGGGCAATTCGAAGCCGACCCCGTCTTGAACCCGGGCGTGATGAGCGACAAAGTCGAATCGATGGACTTGAGCGTCTTCAAACAAGAAAAAACGATTACGGTCGAAAAGAAGGGCCAAACCTTCGAAATCGATTACTCGACCGAAGCGGAATGAGCGTTTGACGCTTGAATTTCGTCGAGCGAAAGAAAATCGACGCGGTTTTTCGAGGCCGCGTCGATTTTTTTTGCGTCGGGGCGGACGCGGAACCGGCGGCGCGTCGCGTTTTTTTAAGCGAATCGACCGAGAAAAATGGGCCGATTCTCCGAAATTTTGCGGTTTTACGGGAAATTTTCGCGCTTTTCGCTCGAAACGGTTTTTTTGCCCCGACTTGAAAAATAAAATCGCCGATGTATGATAACGGTAAGGAGCCGTCGCGAGTCGGCGCCGATTTTCAACGAACGATTAACCCTCGAAAGTGTTGACGATGATTCGAGTTTTTAATACGCTGACGCGAACGAAAGAAGAATTCCAACCGACGACGCCGGGCAAAGTCGGCATGTACCTCTGCGGCCCGACCGTTTACAAGCCGAGCCACATCGGGCATATGGTCGGCCCGGTCATTTTCGACGCGATCAAACGCTACTTGACGTACTCCGGTTTCGAGACGACTTGGGTCGTCAACATCACCGACGTCGACGACAAACTGATCGCCGAGTCGCAAAAACGCGGGATTCCGATGAGCGCCGTCGCCGACGAAATGACCGCCGACTATAAAGCGAACCTCGCCGCGATGGGCGTCGACACGATCGACGTCTTCCCGAAGGCGACCGACTACATCGGCGAAATTATCGACTTCACCGCCGACCTGATCGCCAAGGGCTTCGCTTACGAGTCGGGCGGCGACGTCTATTTCGAGGTCGAAAAGTTCGCGGAATACGGGAAGTTGACGAACCGCACCCTCGCGCAAATGACCGGCGACGGCGGCGGCACGGCGTCGCTGAAACGTTCGCCGTTCGACTTCGCGCTTTGGAAGTCGGCGAAACCGGACGAACCGTCTTGGGACTCGCCTTGGGGGAAGGGCCGTCCGGGCTGGCACATCGAGTGCAGCGCGATGAGTTGCTCGATTCTTGGCGAAACGTTCGACGTTCACGGCGGCGGGCTCGACCTGCAGTTCCCGCACCACGAGAATGAAATCGCGCAAAGCGAAGCCCGCAACGGCAAGCCGATGGCTAAGTACTGGATGCACAACGGCTTAATGCAAGCGTCGAACGAAGTCGGCAAAGTCGGCGGTCGCAAAACGCGCGAAGCGGACGGGGCCGAAGACGGCGAAACCGGCGCGAAAGAAGGCGACCTCGCGTCGCAAGAAGCCGGAAAAATCAGCAAGTCGAAGGGCGCGTCGGCGTTCCGCGACCTGTTGGCGAAGTTCCAACCGGAGAACATTCGCTTCTTCCTCCTGTCGAGCCATTACCGCCGCCCGATCGACTACAGCGAAGACCGTCTCCGCGAAGTCGGCAAGGGGCTCGAAAGTTTCTATCGCTATTTCAAGCGTTTTGAAGCGGTTAGCGGCGAGTCGTTTTACTCGCTCGACGCGCCGAAGACCCGCGCCGAAGGGGACGCGTTCGAGAAATCGGAAGCGCTTTCCGGCGAGTTCGGCGACCAAATCCGCGCGCTTCGGGCCAAATTCCTCGACGCGATGGACGACGACTTCAACACCGGCGGCGGCGTCGGCGTTTTCTTCGACTATTTGCGAACGCTGAACAAGTTCGTCGAGAGCGAAAAACTCGAAACGACCGCTCCGAACGACGCCGCGACGCAACCGGCTCGCGCGACGTTAAAAGCCGCGACGCAAGTCTTTAAGGAACTGGCCGCGACGCTCGGTCTCTTCCGCGCTCCGGTCGAAGAAGAGTCGGCGCAAGACGATTCGCTCGTCGAACCGCTGATGACGCTCCTGATCGACCTGCGCCGCGCCGCGAAGAAAAATAAGGATTTCGCGACCGCCGACGAGATTCGCAACCGCTTGAAGGAACTCGGCGTTTCGCTCGAAGACCGTCCGGGCGGCGTCTGCGTTTGGACGCGCGAACGCTCTTGAACTTGAAACGGAAGTCGCGTCGTTTCGCCGTTTAAATCGGTCGAGACGACGCGGCGTCGTCTGACGAAACGGCGGCTTTTCGGGAGGAAATCGGCTTTGAGTTGGCAAGGAATTTTCGGTTGCGACGAGATTGCGCTCCAATTCGCGCGAGCGAACCGACGCAAGCGGCTCGGCGGGAGTTTTCTTTTCGTCGGTCCGAACGGCGTCGGGAAGCGAACGTTCGCGTTCGCGTTGGCGAAGACGCTTCTTTGCCGCCGTCATTTCCCGAAACGAGGGGACGCCGCGCTCCTCGACGGTTGGAACGACGCGTCGCAAACCGCCGATTCGCAAGAGTTCGACCGCGACGCCGAACTTCTCCGCTTCCAACCTTGCGGCGAATGCGAAAGCTGTCGCCAATTCGAGTTGCGACGCGACGTCGACGAAGCGTTAATCCCGACGCACCCGGACTTTCATTACGTCTGCAAGCCGCCGGAGCGTTCGCTGTTGCCGTTGGAACTTTTGGTCGGCGACAAAGAGAACCGAATGCGCGCCGGGCTCTGTTTCGAGCTGAACCAAACGGCGTATATGGGCGGCCGCAAGATCGCGGTGATCGACGACGCCGACTTTTTCAACCAAGAGGGGGCGAACGCGCTCCTGAAAACGTTGGAGGAGCCGCCGGCGAACTCGCTGATTATCTTGATCGGAACGAGCGCGACGAAACAGCTCCCGACGATTCGCTCGCGCTGTCAAACCTTTAGATTTCAACCGCTTGCGACCGACGCGATCGCGCAAATTTTGCTCGACCGAGGCCGCGTCGAAACGCCGGAGGAGGCCGACTCGGTCGCGCGGCGTTCGCGGGGGTCGCTCGTCGAGGCGGAAAAAGCGCTCGACAAGCCGTTCGCCGGGTTCCAACAGGAGCTGTTGCGCGAGTTGGCGAAAGAGCGTTTACACGCTGTCGACTTCGCGGCGCGTTTGAACGAGTTCGTCGAGGAAGCCGGGAAGGAGGCGCCGCCGCGTCGCCGACGTTTGCAGGCGACCCTTGCGACCGCGCTCGAATTTTATCGCGGGCTCGTCGCCGCGCTCGACGCGACGTCGCGAGGAGCGACGCCGGTTCGCGACGCGTCGGTCGTCGGGCCGTATCTCCGCGCCGCGCTTGAACTTGGGCGCTGGAACGTCGAGTCGGCGATCCGCTGCGCCGAACGAACGCTCGACGCGTTGGAGCAAATCGACCGCAACGCGAACCTTCCGTATATCGTCGAGGCTTGGCTCGTCGAACTCGCCGCCGAAACGCGCCGCTTGGGGCGTTAAATTGCGTTTTTATAGAGGTTGCGTCGACCGCCGCGCCGCCGCGTCGAATCCGGCCGCGCCGACGGAAAGTCATCGGCGTATTTTCTTAAACTTGCGACGCCGCGTTTGCCGAGCGTTGCAACTTCTTTTCCGAAAACGACTTGCCAAATCGCCGCTTTTGTTGGTTTCCGACGCCCGCGATAACGTTGAGCGCGTCGAAAACTTTTTTTCGCCAAAACGCTTGATTTTCCGAAACGCCGCGTTTATAATCGAAAGCGGAGTCGAAGCGTTCGGCGTTCGGCGAGTTTCTTTTGTTCTTGTTTAACGCTTGAAATTGCAACGGGTTGCGACGTTAGTTTCGGCTCTTGACGGAGGTTTTCGCGATGGAAATAAATTTGCAAATTCAAAAGAAAAAAGCGGGCGAAAACGCGCTTGTCGTCGTGAACGGCGTCGATTTTCCGTTTTGTTGGATCCCTCCCGGCGAATTTACGATGGGAAGTCCAAGAACCAAACATAAGGTCGTTTTAACCGACGGTTTTTGGTTGTTGGCGACCCAAGTAACGCAAAAGCAGTGGTTTAGCGTAACGGGCGAGTCGCCGAGTCATTTCCAAGGCGAAAATCGTCCCGTCGAGTCGGTAAGTTGGTTCGATTGCCAAGAATATGTAAAACGCTTGAACGCCTTGGCGCCGCAAGGAACGCGTTTTTGTTTGCCGACCGAAGCCGAGTGGGAGTACGCGTGTCGAGCCGGAACGACCGGCGATTACGGCGGAACCGGCGACGCGGACGAAATGGGGTGGTACAACAAAGATTGGGATTGGGAGAGTATGCATACTCGCGACGTCGCGCAAAAAAAGCCCAACGCTTGGGGGCTGTACGATATGCACGGCAACGTCGCCGAATGGCGCTAAGACCGATTCGGCAGGTATCCGAAGGAAACGGTCGTCAATCCGACGGGCTCGCTTAAAGCCCCCAACAGAACGACGCGGGGAGGTTCGTTTATATGCGGCGAAAACAACTTGCGTTCGTTTGCTCGCAGCTGCGCGCCTCCCGATTTTCGAGCCGAAATCGTCGGACTGCGACTTGCGATGAAGTCGTTTTAAGTCGCGATTTTTAACCGTTTGGCGACGCGTCGCGGCGCTTTGCGGCAAGGGAAACGGCTCGCGTTATGCGACGTCGCCGACAGTGCGAGCGTCGAGGAAAGACGCTTCCGGCGAAAAACGCTTTCCGATCGGGGGCGTTTGGCGGTTTTCTTGCCGTTTTTTTTCGCAAAATCGCGTTTGCCGCTTGGAATTTCGGCGCGAATCCTTTATAATCGACGGAAAGTTTCCGACCGTCCCCCGAGCGCGGCGTTTTTGGCGTTCGGCGCGGCGGTCGACTCCATTTGAACGAAAGTCGGATTGATGAAACGAAAGAACGGTTTTTTACTCGGCGTCGTTAAGTCGTTAAGCGGCGCGGTTTGCGGCGTCGCGGCGTTGGCGCTTCTCGTCGCTTCGAACGCGGCGCTCGGTTGGGATTCGAAAGATTTTATCGTCGAAAAGGACGGCGTTTACTCGATTTGCTTGAAGAACGCGGCGGGCGACATCGCGCTTCGTTCCCCGGCGGAGGGGCTTTGGTCCGTCGCGACCGCTTGGGAAAACGGCGCGCCGTCCGGTTGGAAACATATACAAGCGAAGGAGTTGCGAACGTTCGGCGACGCGACGATTCTGACCGGCGAACTCGAACTCGACGGCGGCAAACTTTCCGTCCGCGACGTTTACTCGCTCGAAAACGGTCTCCTAAAGTGCGTCCGTCGCTTCGATTACGTCGGCGAAAAAGACTGGAACGACGCGACGCTGTCCGTCCGCTTCGAAGCGCTCGGCGAGCGGCTCCCGGCGTTCCTCCCGGGTATCGTCTATTACGGCAACCCGTCCGGCGCGAAAAACACCCCGAACGGCGTCGCGCGGTACTTCGCAAACCCCGGCGAATTCGCGATTTTCGAAGAACACCGCTTCCCGGAACCGTTCGTTTGCCTTGAAAACGCTCCGGCGAAGACCGGCGTCGCGCTTTACACCCGTCCGACCCCGGCGCTTCGCGGCTCCGTGCAAGATCAATGGTGGTCGGCCGGCGTCCGCGCGACGGCGGAAGACGTTTCGGAACTCGTTCTGTACAGCGGGTTTATCGGTTACAACGGCCAAAACTCCGTCGCGAAAGCGCTCCAAGCGCGCCCGATGGAATACCCGAAGGCGACCCTGCGCGTCATCCCGAAAACGACGATCGAAAAGACGTTTTATCTCGACGTTTGGGCGATCGAGCGCGAAGGAACGGCGTTCCAAAAGCCGGTCGAAAAAGCGATCGAATTGTTCCAACCCTTTTACTGCGAAGACCTTCCGACGACCGAGTTCATCTTGAAGAGCAAGTTCGAGTTCGCGAAGTCCCGCTGGTTCGAGGGCGAAGTCGACGGCAAAAAGTTCGCCGGTTTCAACATGTACCCGGACTTTATGAAGCCGCGCATCGTAACCGGCTGGTGCGGTCAAGCCGACTCCTTAGGCTTTGCGTTTCAAGAACTTGAAGACATTTTGGTCGCGCTTTACCCGGAAGGGGAACGCGACGCGAACCGCGCCTGGATTCGCGACGTCGTGCAACGCTCGCTCGACTTCCTGTCGACGTCGCCGGTAACGGAAGCCGGTTTTTCCGTCGAATTCGAGCCGTCGAACGCGACGTGGCGTAATGTAAGCGACCCGGTTTCGATGGGCCAATGTATGTACAACTTCGCGAAGGCGATCGAGTCGGCGCGCGAAAACAAGATTTACGATACGTCGCAATGGGAAACGTTTCTGAAAGCGGCCGCGCTCTCCGCCGCGAATCGCGTGTTGAAGGACGACTGGAAACCGCGCTCGACCGCCGAAGGTTTTTATATCGCGCCGCTGATTTTGTCGTATAAACTCTTTGGCGACGACGTTTATAAACAGGCCGCCGAAAAGGCCGCCGCGACGTTCGCCGACCGGCACCTCTCGATGCGCGAACCATATTGGGGCGGAACGCTCGACGCGAAGTGCGAGGACAAAGAGGGCGCCTGGGCCGCGTTCCAAGGCTTTTTGACGATGTACGACGTGCTGGGCGACGAAAAATATCTCGCGTGGGCCGAACACGCCGCCGACGTATGCATTAGTTATTTAATGGTTTGGGACGTGCCGCTTCCGCCCGGTCGAATGAGCGACTTCCAATTCAAGACGCGCGGCTGGACGGTCGTGTCGGCGCAAAACCAGCACGTCGACGTGTACGGCGTCCTCTTCGCGCCGGAAATTAAACGTCTCGGAAAACTTTTAGGGAAAACGAGTTACGAACGAGTCGCCGAGCCGATGTTCCGCAGTTGCGGGCAACTGATCGACGCGTTCGGCAGTCAAGGCGAACAGCTGCAACACACCAACTTCGCGCAACAGGGCGATATGACGGACGTTCTCAAATTGCGCGGCGGTTACTCCGAAAGTTGGACCGTTTTTTGGATTACGACGCACTTCCTGAACGCCGCGGCGCGTTTCGAACAAGCAAAAACGGTTGAATGACGTCGTGTAATTTATTCGCTGATTAAGAAACGCAACCGTTGTGAAACGTTTGGTTGCGTTTTGATGAAGAAGGCGGCGGCGACGTTTGATGTCGCGTCGCCTTTAAGGTAAAAAATAACGAAAGGGAAGGTAAACGAATGAAACGTTCGTTCGAACGACGCGAATTTTTGGGCGCGCTCGGCGCTTTCGGCGCGGCGGCCCTGACCGGCGAAACGTTTTTGAACGCCGCCGAAACCGTTGAAAAAACGGGACTTCCGAAGAAAGTCGCGGCGCTTGCCGACGGAACGACGCCGACGCTGACGATCGCGCATTGTTGCGACCCGCAACTTGGGTTCGGCGTCGCGGACAACGCGGAAGCGGCGTATCGGCAAGACTTGCGCCGACTGGAAAAGGAAATCGAACTTGTGAACGCGGCGCGACCCGACGTCGCCGTTTTCGCCGGCGATATGACGCATTTGGTCGAGGACGCGCCGCGCGATTGGCCGCGACTTTTGAAGAAAATCGAGTCG
>JAFSFF010000419.1 GCA_017435375.1 Thermoguttaceae bacterium | reverse complement strand
TCGCGGAGCCGTGGTCGCCGTCGCCGGTCGCCGCGTCGAGAGCGTTCAGTTCGTCAAATTGCGCCTCGACCGCCGCGAGGGCCGTTTCGAGCATTTTCGTCAATAAATCTTTAGTAAATTCGGAAGCCATCTTCGTTGAGACTCTTGGTTCGAACGTTCGAACGCGCCGCGACGTCGCAAGCGCTCCAAGCGTTAAAAAGCGAGTGAAACCGGCGTTTCGCGTCCCGATCGCCAATAAGCGACCGCGTCGACAAACCGCCTTAACTATATCGTTTATACCGTTTATTACCATCGTCGCCGACGTCGAAATTGTTCGCGTCGTCGCGTCGTCGAGCGTTTGCGCGCCCCCAAGGGCCAAACGTCCTTCCCAACGTCGAGCGACGACCGAACGTCGCCGCCGTTTGGCGCCTCTATCGGCAAAACGCAAGGGAAGCGTCGAGACAAAGCGCGGCCCGACGCCAAGCCCGGAACGTTCGCTCCGCGCCCGACGTTTGCAATTTTACGACAATTTTCGCGACGCCGACGACGGTACCGCCGACGTCGCGCCAATTAACGGACTAGCGGACGCCCCAATACGGCGCGTCGCTCGGCGCGTTGTACATCGCGAGCGTTTCGTCGTCGAAGACGCCGACGATCATTTGGAAACCGGCGGCTTCTTGGACGGTCAAGATTTCGTCGCAGCAACCGGAAACGACTTCGATACCGGCGGCGGTAAGGACTTGATGCGCCTTGCGATAGACGATCAACATTTCCATCAGCGTCGTCGCGCCGGAGCCGTTGATCATCAACATAATTTTTTCGCCCGCTTTGAGTTCGAGGGCGCGCGCGAGTTTGTTCGCCATCGTTTCGGCGACCCAGTCGGCGGATTGCATCGGTTCCGGACCGTTTCCGCCGCCTTCGCCGTGTTGGCCCATCCCGATTTCCATTTGGTCGTCGGCAAGAGCGCCAATTTCTTGACCGGCTTGCGGGTGCGTCGCGACTTTCAGCGTAACGGCGAGCGTCGCCATCCGTTTGTTGAAGCGTTCGCCGATCGCAAGGATTTCGTCGACGTCGAGGCCTTTTTCCGCGGCGGCGCCGAGAATCTTGATGAGCGGAATGCAGCCGCCGAGGCCGCGACGGTCTTCGATCGGAGCGTCGACGCCGGGCGCGATGTCTTCGGCGGTAACGATTTTCGAAACTTTAAGGCCTTCCTTCGCCGCCATCATGAGGGCCATGTTCGCGTTGCGTTGGTCGCCTTCGTGGTTCAACACGACGAGAATGATCCCTTTGTAATCTTTGAACATACGGAGGGCTTCGACGACTTTCGGAGCGCCCGGCGCCGCGAAAATGTCGCCGACGACCGACGCGTCGAGCATCCCTTCGCCGACGAAACCGCTCAAGGCCGGTTCGTGCCCGGCGCCGCCGAGGGTAACGATCGCGACCTTATCGGTCGATTTCGGCGTCGCGCGAACGACGATTTTCTCCGAAACAACCTTAATTTTCGACGGATAGCAGAGCGCGTACCCTTCGAGAAGCTCGGTCGTCAGATTTTCCGGGGCGTTCATAAATTTCTTCATTACCATCGCGTTTTTTCCTTATATATTAATAAAGACGACAAAAACGGGCGCCAACGACGCTTCCAAACGTCGCCGCTCGACGCAAAATCCGGACGCGCTTCGCGCCGACGCAAACGCAACGCGGCGTCGACAGGCGGCGAAACCGTCGCGGGCGAAAATTCGAAAACAAATTCTCGATTTTTCAGCATACCAGAAACGCGACCAAAATAAAAGAGCCGAAACGAAATTTTCTCAAAAAACGCCGTTTTTTTTCGCCGTTTTCCCCGACGTTCGCCGCAAAAAGCCGCCGTTTTACCTATTCTACGCAAACTTCCAAAACGAGAAAGTCGCCGGAAAAACGCGCTCGATTCGCAAGTTCACGTCGAGAACGGCGCAACTCGGTTTTTCGCCGCGAGCTTGAATCGCGCCCGGATTTAAAATCAACGTTTGATTATAACGCCGCGTTTCAAAGCGGTGCGTGTGCCCGAAGCAAATCAAGTCCCAAAGTTCGGAATACGCTTCGTCGGCGATTCGGTCTTCAAGCCGCCCATGCCCGTGCGTCCAGAAAACCCGCTTCCCGCGCCACTCGAATTCGCCGAAATCGCCCCAAAAGCGCCCGCCGATCTTCGGAATCTCGACCGCCAACGCTTCTCGACGCGACGCGTCGCAGTTTCCCGCGACGAAATCGGTCGGAATCCGCCGGAAAACGTCGAGAATCTCCAAGTCGCCGAGGTCGCCGCAACAGACGACCCGTTCGACGCCCCGTTTTTCGAACTCGTCGAACGCTCGCGCCGTCGTTTCGATCTCGCCGTGAACGTCGCTAATAACGCCGAGCGTCGGTTTGCTCCAATCCAACGTTTCGCACATCTCCCAATCCTCCTATTTCACCAATAACCGTTAAATTTTCTCGCGACCTTGCCTTTTTCCGCCCCAAACGTTCGTCGATTTTTTCGCGCCCCCGATTTACCCGTCAAAAAATTCCGGTTATAATGGAAACGCCGTCCCAAAACGCGCGGTTCGTCGTCATTATACGCGACGTTTCCCATTTTGCCAACGGCCCAAAACGAGTTGAGAAACCGTTGCTTTCTCGCCGCTTTATCCATTTTTACTATTTCGCCAAAATTCGCCCGATTCGCCCCTCCGCGACGCGAAATTCCGAGCGTTTTCCAATATTTTACGAGGTTTTTATGTCCGTTCGTCGTTCTTCCGGCGCTTTGGCGCCTCTTTTTTCGCTCCCGGGCGTCCGCGACGTCGGGAGTCTCGGGCGCTCGGCTCGGCGTTTCGTCGATTTTTTGGCCGACTCCGGTCAGCGTTGGTGGCAGTCGCTCCCGGTCAATCCGATCGACTCTTACGGCTCGCCTTACGCCGGTCGCTCGGCGTTCGCGGGCGAAACGCTCTATCTCGACCTCGAAGATTTGCGCGACGAAAGACTTCTCGACGACGCCGATTTGGCCGCCGCTTGGTTCCTTCCGAACGACGCCGCTTCCCTAAATTACGCGAACGTCCCAAATTCCGCCGATTCCGCGTTTCCGCCGTCGTCGACGCCGCAAACGGACGCTCGTTCGGAACGGATCGATTACCGCGCCGCGTTCGAGCGTCGCCGTCCGCGTTGGCGCAAAGCGTTCGAGCGATACCGCGACGGCGTCGGCGGAGCCAAATATCGCGCGCTTGAAAAGCATTTTCGCTACGAAAACAATTTTTGGCTCGACGATTACGTTCTATTCGCGGCGCTTTCGGAGGAATACGGTTATTCTTGGCGCGATTGGCCGGTCGAGTTCCGACGTCGCGACGCGGCGGCGTTGGCGGAATTCGCCGAAAAACAATCGGACGAACTCGAATATTTGCGCTTTTTGCAACTCGTTTTCGACGTTCAATGGAACGAATTGCGCTCGTACTGCGCCGAGCGAAACGTCGGACTTTTCGGCGACGTCCCGATTTACGTCGGCAAGAACAGCGCCGACGTTTGGGCGTTCCGCGATCTCTTCCAAGTCGACCTCGAAGGGCGAACGATTCGCGAAGCGGGCGTTCCGGCGGACGACTTCAACCCGGAAGGGCAACGTTGGAACTCGCCCCTTTATCGTTGGGATCGGCACCGCGAAACCGATTTCGACTGGTGGCGCCGCCGAATGAAGAAGACGCTTTCGCGCTTCGATCTCGTTCGCCTCGATCACTTTATCGGTTTTTACAATTTTTACAGCTTCCCCGGCGACGGCGTTCCGGAAAACGGCGACGAACCGAACGCCAACAATCAAACAAAAGCTAGCGTTCCGCAACAAAAAGAAAATTTCGTCGCACGATTGATTAAAACCTTAACCGGACAATCGAAAAAAAACCAGGACAACGCCAAAAATCAATCTAAAAAACAAAATATCGTCGACGGCGTCGCTTACGAAGACGGTTGGGAACCGGGCCCGCAAGAGGCGTTTTTCGACGCGATCTTCGCCGACTGTCCTCGCGAAGCGTTTGTCGCCGAGGATTTGGGGGTGATGAACGCCGGCGTTTGCGCCCTTCGCGACCGTTACCGCCTCCCGGGAATGCAAGTTTTTCAATTCTCGTTCGACGACGTGAAAATCGACGCCGAAACGGGCGCGGCGCCAAACCCGCTTGAAAAATGGTCGGAAAACTACGTCTCGTACACAGGCACGCACGACGCGGCGCCGATTCTCGGTTGGTTGGCCGACGTCGAAAAATACGGCGGCGGCGCTTGGGCGTCCCTCGATTTCGCCGGAATCGTCGACGTTCTCGAGCGTTATCGACGTCCGGACGACGTCCCGGCGACGATTCTCGACGGCGACGCTCCCGTCGAAAAGCCGTCAAACTCGACGCAAACCGCCGAATCTACCCCGACGCTCGGCGTTTCGCTCCGTTGCGAGCCGTTGTCGGAGCAAATCGCGGCGCTTCGAACGGCGGCGTTGCGCGCGGTCGCTCAGTCTCCCTGCCGTTTGGCGATTTTCCCGATTCAGGACGTCCTCGGCCTCTCGAACGACGCCCGCGTCAACTTCCCCGGCGTCGGCGTCGGCAACTGGACTTGGCGTTTCGCCGACGACGCGTTGACGTCGGAAACTTGCCGCGAATTGCGCAAATTAACGGAAGAGTCGGGGCGCGTTTGAGGGCGAACGGGCGACGTTCTTTCCTTGCTTCTCTATTTCACCCAAACCTAACCTAAGATTTTTGGCGACGCGTCGTTCTTCCTTGGGCGGCGCGTTTTTTATATTCCCATTTTGTCGCCAAACGCTTTTTTTAAAATTTCGACTAAAATAATCGCTTTTCTAAAAAATATTCTTGACGCCCCTAATTCTTCTTTTTATAATCGTAATCGAATGAAGAAGTTGGTCGCGCGCCTTAATCTTTTTCATTTTTTCAAACAACCGCTATTATCCACCGTTTTATTCAATTTATGCAACGTCGCAGCGCGCCGTCAAACGCGTTGTTTTCCCGATAATTTGCGCCGTTCGCCTTTTAAAGGTAAAGTCGACCCAATAGGCGAATTTTGAACGAATTTCGTTCTGTCCGTCGTTATTATCCGTTCGCGCAATCGTTCGTCTTTTAAAGGTCTCGGTCGACCCAATAGACGAAAACGTTTTTCTTACTTCCTCGGATTAAACCGTTTTACCGTTCGACGCTCGTCGTTCGACAATTTCGGCGTTAACGCCCGTTTTTGCGACGTTAACATTTTATTACGTTACTTTCGCTTTATTCCGTCGTTAACTTTTTTCTCCACGCGCGGCGTTTTAACGTCGCGCAAACGCAAAGGAATCGTCGTTATGCGCAATACACATATGTTAAAATGGGGGGG